>JBICHM010000109.1:0-11956 GCA_043101835.1 Phycisphaerales bacterium
GCTGAAAATCGCGAGCGCAGCGAGCCTCCTCTTCCGCCTGCTCCCTCTCCCGCACCGCGGGAGAGGGCCGGGGTGAGGGTTGGAGGAGCGCGAGCGCAGCGAGCCGCAGCGCCCTCCGTGCCTTCGTGCCTTCGTCCGGCCATGCCTCCCCCTACACTCCGCCCCATGCCCGAGACCCGACCCCATGTCCTCCTCTTCACCGACGGCGCCTGCTCCGGCAACCCCGGCCCCGGCGGCTGGGCCTACATCCTGCGCCACCCCGCCTCCGGCAGCGAACGCGAGGATTCCGGCGGCGAGAAGCACACCACGAACAACCGCATGGAGCTGCTGGCCGTCATCAACGGCCTCCGCGCCCTGACCAGCCCCAGCCGCGTCGAGGTGTACTCCGACAGCCAGTATGTCCTCAACGGCCTCAACGAGTGGATGGACAACTGGAAGAAGCGCGGCTGGAAGACCGCCAGCAAACAGCCGGTGAAGAACCAGGACCTCTGGGAAACGCTCGACACCTTGCGCACGACGCACGCCCTGACCTACCACTGGATCAAGGGCCACAACGAGCACCCGGAGAACGAGCGCTGCGACAAGATGGCCGTGGCGGCGCGGGACCGGGCGGCGAAGAGAAATTGATCACCCGTTTCACGGGCGCCACTGACAGCTTGCCTGCCAGTGCTACTCCGACTTCCCCAACTCCCAAGGGTGCCACGGGCGGCTTGCCCGCCCGTGCTATTCGGCCTTCCCCTTCTCTTCCGGCTCCTGCCACGACTTCACTACCTCCGTCGCCTCCTCAATCGCCGCGAGCATCGCTCGGATCGCATCGCGGAGCCGGCTGAACACTGCCACGGTCTCCGACGAGCCCTCGTCCACATCGAATGATGTTGATATCCCGATCGCCTCGTCGCCATCGGAGAGTTCGATGTCAGCACAGACCGCCGCCGCTCCGGCCCCAAGCAACCGATGGTCAATGGGCGAGAGCGCAACGACCTCGAAACCGCAAGCCTGAAGACCATCACCTTCCAGAAACGCGCGATCCGACCACTCGAACACGCGTAACGGATCGTCCACCGGTGGATCGTCTCGGTGCTCTTCCGCCGCTGATCCGGCGGCCTCGATTGCGTCAATGAACTTGTCGAGACCATCAGCGATCGCTCGATACGGCGCGCCGATGTCGCCGTGCCCGCGTGCATTCCCGATCGCGATGACGCGACCATTGTTCGAGACAAGCAACTCGGCGTGGACGGTTCCCGAGTCGCGGCCGCTGTTGACGAACACTCTGGCCTCGAACGCCATGAGGCCGTGCTCGAACAGGAACGCCCGACTCGACCAGTCAAATCGCATCGGAAGATCCCGTGCTCGTTTGCCAATGCGGCGCTGCGTGGCCGATCGCCTCATCAACCTGGTCGATCATCGCATTCAAGGCATCACGGAGCGCGACGAACGGCGCGAGCGCCGCGTCACGGTCGGCTGGCGAGCGGGCCTCGCCAAGCAATTGCACTGTGCCGTTCCCGCTGGTGATCTCCAGCGACATCGCGACACAGGCGGGACGGTCGCCGAATATGGAGTGGGTGTGCGGCCCCTCGGCAGACACGGCCAGCCAGAAGCTGGCGAGGCCGGTGTCCTCAAAGAACGCGCGCTCCTCCCACTCGTACAGCGTCTCCCCCATCTCCATCGGTCAGTCTCCATGCCGGCGCGGGCCGCGATCTTTCGATCGCGGCTCGGACGAGGCCTTCAGAGCCCCAGCCGCTCTCGCTTCGCCGCCCACTCGGCCTGCTCGCGCTTGTTCGTCGTGTCGATCTCCGCCTTGCCCGCGCGCAGGGCCGCGATCTCCAGCCGCGTCAGGCGCACCGACTCCATCTCGTAATCGCGGAACGCCTCGACCGTCATCGGCACGATCGGCTCGATGAGTGCGAGCATGGCGCGCGCGTAGTCGCGGATCTCGGCCTGGGCATGCGCATCGATGCGCAGCGAGAGGAACCGCAGCGTGTTGTGCAGGTCGCACTTCCAGTACCACTCGGTGTAGGCGCTCTGCGGCAGCGCGATGCGGGCGAGCTCGCGCGCGACGCCGCGCTCGGTGAAGGAGAGGTACTCCTTGTACGCCTCTTCGGCGCGGTCGAGGTACGCGAGGAACTCCTCGGCCGTCGCGTCATCAACCGGCGTCTCGCCACCCTGCTTGTTCGTCGCGCTCTGCTGGCGGATCGACTCGCGGCTCGGCGCATAGAAGCGGTCCGGCACGATGCTGTAGCGCGCCGA
The DNA here is from genome assembly GCA_043101835.1 of Phycisphaerales bacterium. GTDB lineage: Bacteria > Planctomycetota > Phycisphaerae > Phycisphaerales > UBA1924 > JBICHM01. The sequence continues at coordinate 2,248 of JBICHM010000109.1, forward strand.
GTACTCGTTCACATTCGCCGTGCGGTGCCGGATCCACTGGCGCGCGACGAAGATCGGCATCGCGCAGTGGAACTTCAGCTCCACCATCTCGAAGGGCGTCGTGTGGCGGTGGCGCATGAGATAGCGGATGAGGCCCCGGTCCTCGCTGACCTTCTTGGTCCCCTGCCCGTACGACACGCGCGCCGCCTGCACAATCGCGCTGTCGCCCGTCTGCCCCTGCGGCGCCAGGCGCGGCATGCAATCCACCAGCGCGATCAGCCCGTGCTCGTGGACCTTCACCTCGAGGCGCGCGGCGCCCCCCATGAGGTCCACCAAGGGCGCCTCCGGTTCAACCCGCTCCACCCGCACCGCTCCGTCGGTCATCGTCGCTCCATCCATGGCGTTCGAGGCCTCCTCGGACGCATTATGCAGGGGTGAGCGACCGGCGCGAACCGCCCGCGCGCGGGATTCGCAAATGACAGGTCGCGCCAGGCAATCCACATGATGCGCCAGCATGCGCCAGCAGGAAGCCGGATCTGACGAGGCTCTGCGAGGAAGATCCGGATCCGTTCGCACCGGCGTGGCCCGATCCTGCACTTCGCTGAGCCTCAGTGCAGGCTTCCGGGCCTCCGTGCAGGTTCCCGGCGCTCACCGCGCCCGCACCGACTCCCGCAGCAGCCGCCCCGACAAGGGCAGCGCCGACAGCCCGGCCAGCGCACTGAACCCCGCCACCACCCAGAAGCCGACCTCCAGGCCGTAGCCCAGGCCGTCCTCGGGGTCGAGCAGCCACTTGCACAGGAACAGGCCCCCCGCCGAAACCACCCACCCACAACCCATCAGCATGGCCCCAACGACGCCCGTCGCGTGGGGCAGCAGGCGCTGCGCCGCGCCGATGGCCGACGGGATCGCCGCGAAGTGCGAAAGCGAACTCAGGAACGCCAGCGCGAGCATCCACTCGTACCCGACGCCCGGCATCGCGAGGATCACCGGCACGCCCACGAGCCCGGTCAGCACGATCGGCCACTTCTCGCGCCCGGCGCGCGTCATCGAGCCGAAGAGCAGCCCCGTCGCCGCCATGCCGAGCGTCGTCGCGGCGATCAGGTCGCTCGCCCGCGCGCTCGCGACATCCGGCTGCGCCGGCCAGCCCGCCTGGCCCCACAGCTTGTAGAGGTAGTACAGGCTCGTGTTCACCGTGAAGCGGCAGGCGTTCGAGACGAAGAGCAGCCCGACGGCGAACCAGCGCGATGCGTCGCTCGCCATTTCGTGCAGCGCCGCCTCCGCGCGAGCCGCGGCTTCCTCGGCGCGCCGACGCTTCGCCGGCGACGCCGTCCGGTGCGACACCTTCCGCACCATCACCCACATCACCAGCGCCATCACGAGCCCGGGCACGATCATGACCGCCAGCCACTTCGCGTTGTACGCCGCGTTGATGCGGCTGGCGATCAGCGGCCCCGCGAACCCGCCGAGCATGCCCGCCGTGAAGAAGAGGCTCAATCCGAGCCCCGCGCCCGAGCGCGCCCACTTCACCTTCCCCATCACCTCGGTCCCGAGGCGGCCGGCGACGGCGGATGAGATCGGGTGGTACACGCCGACGCCCGCCATGCCGATGACGGCGAGCACGATCAGCTGCCAGAGCGTCTCGGCCCAGCCGATCATGCTCAGGCACAGACACGCCGCGACGATGCCGAGCGGGCCGAACGCGCGGGTGTTGTACTTGTCGCCGAGCCAGGCGAAGAGCGGCTGGCTGACGCCGCTGATGACCGGGTTGATCGCCAGCACGAGCGCGATCTGCCCCTCGGGCAGCGCGAGGCGCGCCTGGATGCTCGCGGCGAGCGCGAAGAGAAAGAACGGATAGAGATCGAGGATGAAATGGCTGGCGAAGACGGTCCAGTACGCCGCGGTTGCGCGCGGTGTGGCGGACGTCTCTGTCTGCGCAGGCGCCGGCTGCTGCGCAACCGTGGCCGGCGTCTCGACAACCTCGGGATGCGCGCCGACGGGTCGCATGAAGGGGCACAATAGGCCGACCCGGCCCCTCGACACTGTCGCGATCGTGCCTGCCGGGGGCCTTCAGGCGATGCTCACGCCGGGGGCATCTTGTCCTCGCGCCGCACGAAGGAGGCCGAGAGGAAGAGCACGCCGACGATCAGGACGAGAAACGCGACGCCGGAGGCCGGCCATGTCCACCCCATGGCGTTGATGTCGTCGCGAACGCCGGCGTAGTTGGGGTACGAGATCGGCGAGGAGTTGCGCGCGGCGGGCGTGTGCAGGCCAGGGGTCACTTCCATCGCCGCGACAAACTGCCACGAGCTCGAGGGCAGACGCTTCAGCGCCTTGTACGAGCGATACCCCGCCTCGACGACCTCCTCGCCGTAGTAGGTGTAGGTGTACGGCTCGTCGAACCGCTCGAGGGCGCCCTCGGGCGTGAGGGTCCAGAAGAGGTACCGCCAGTCGCTCGTGTCGGCGACGCCCCAGGTCTCCGGATCGACCCGCGGCGCCGGCTGGCGCGCGACGGCGACAAGGCGCTCGGTGATCGTGCCGTCGGCGAGCCCTTTCTCAAGTTCGGGGATGTCTCCGGTCACCGGCGCCATCGCGAGCACCGCGAACCACGCCTTGTAGCGCCGCAGCCCGGGCAGGCCCGGCACGTTCTCGCCGCCGATGGGCACGGTGATCGCATCATCACCCCACTCGAGACGGATCGCGTCGCCGACCTCCTCGACGCGTCCCTCGACGCCGCTGAAGTACTCGAAGGTGTCGGCGGACACGATGCGGACCGCCCATCGCTCGCTGCTGACCTGCTCGCGATGCGCGCCCACCTTGCGCGCCATCGCCGGCATGATGATCGCGACCGCCGCGACCGCGATCGCGGTCAGCAGCAGCCCGACTCGTCTGAGCATCGGATTCGACATCGCGGCGGGCTCCTGTGCTCCGCCCCCGCCCGGGTCACACCGGCCTGTGATCAGTGGTCGTCGCCGTGGCCGTGGCCGTCCGTCACCGGGTCGTAGCCGTGCTCGGCGATGTAGTTCTCGCGCGCCTGCGCCGCCATGGGCGGGTCGACCACCGTGCCGGAGCGAACCGGATCGACCCGATCGCGGCTGCCGAGGTCGATCACCGTGAACAGCATGAAGCAGCCCACCGCCAGCAGGCAATAGAAGAGAATCACCGTGTTGAATGGCTTGTCGTGCGCAAGGTGCATGAAGAATGCGCACACCAGCCCCGCCTTCACGCACGCGATCGCCAGCGCAAGCGCGAGGTTCAGCCCGCCGCCGAGATCGATACGCGAAGCGCCGACGGTCACCACCGTCAGGATCAGCAGCGTCACCAGCACGCCGGTGAGAAACTGCCACGAGGAAACGTGGTGCTTGTGTTCGTGATCGCCGTGTGCGGCGTGGCTTTCAATGGCGCTCATGGCGTCGTCCGTTCTTGCAATCGTGTCGTGGTCATTGCGGTGAATCCGGCCTCAGGCGATGGCCCGGCGATCACGGCACGAGGTACAGCAGCGGAAAAAGGAAGATCCAGATGAGGTCAACGATGTGCCAGTACAGGCCGACGTTCTCGACTGCCGTGTAGTGCTTCGGCCCGAAGTGCAGCCTATAGGCCCGCCACGCGAGCCAGAAGAGCAGCAGGACGCCGATCAGCACGTGCAGGCCGTGGATCGCCGTCGCGACCCAGTAGACCGCGAGGAAGAGCGGGTCGTACGCGGACGGCTCGTGCGCCGGGCTTCCGGGGTAGGCGAAGTACCCGCCGGGCACCTCCCCCTTGGCCAGCTTCGGCGCGTACTCGAATACGAGCTTGACGACGAGGAACACGACGCCGCACAGGCCGCTGAAGATCAGATTGAACCGCAGCCACCCCTGCTGGTTGAGCTGCGCATTCCGAACGCTCATCGCCACGGTGAAGGAGGAGATGAGCAGGACGACCGTGTTCAGCGCGCCGATCTTCCAGTTCAGGTAGTAGCGCGACGCCTCAAAGAACGCCTCCGGGTGGAACATCCGGAGGATGAAATAGGCGCAGAACATCCCGCTGAAGAGCAGGATCTCGGTGGAGAGGAAGAGCCACATGCCGAGCTTCGCGGCCTGGAACTCGTCCTCGTTGTTGCGCCAGTGGGGCTGGTGCTTGTACCGCTCCCAGTGCGGGCGCGAGTCCACCTTCTGATCGGCGGGCAGGGTCGTCATCGCTGCGTGTCCTCAGTGACGCTTCGCGCCCTCGGGGGCGGGGTCGGGCAGGGGGAACTCGCCGGGCTTCGTGTGCGGCGGAACCTGGTCATCGAAGTCGTAGGGGCCGTAGTGCACGACCGGCTCGTGGTGGAAGTTGTGCTCGATGGGCGGGCTGTCGGTCTCCCACTCGAGGCTCAGGCCGCCCCAGGGGTTCGCCGGCGCCTTCTTGCCCGCGACCAGCGACTGCACGAACACCGCCAGGTGCAGCAGGAAGCCGACCGCCAGAACCCAGGAGCCCGCCGTCGAAAGCATGTGGTAAATCGTGTAATCGTCGACGTAGGTCGCGTAGCGACGCGGCATGCCGAGCGAGCCCATGATGAACTGCGGGAAGAACGTCAGGTTGAAGCCGACGAAGACGAGCACGCCCGCCAGCATCGCCGGCTTCTCGCTGTACATCTTGCCGAACATCTTCGGCCACCAGTGGTGGAGGCCGCCGATCATCGCCATCACCGTGCCGCCCATCATCACGTAGTGGAAGTGGGCGACGACGAAGTAGGTGTCGTGCAGGTGGATGTCCGCCGCGAGGGCGCCGAGGAACAGCCCCGTCAGACCGCCGATCGAGAAGAGGACGAGGAAGCTGAGGGCGTAGAGCATCGGCGTGTTGATCGCGATCGAGCCCTTGTAGAGCGTCGCGATCCAGTTGAACACCTTGATCGCCGACGGGATCGCCACGAGGAAGGTCAGGCCGCTGAAGATCGCGCTGGCCAGCTCACCCTGACTGGTGAACATGTGGTGGCCCCACACGATGAACGAGATCGCGGCGATGCCCAGCGAACTGAACGCGACGGCCTTGTAGCCGAACACCTTCTTCCGCGCGTGCACCGCGATGAGCTCGCTGATGATCGCCATGCCCGGCAGAATCATGATGTACACGGCCGGGTGGCTGTAGAACCAGAAGAAGTGCTGGTAGAGCACCGGGTCGCCGCCGAGGGCGGGGTCGAAGATGCCGATCTTAAAGGCGCGCTCGAGGGTCAACAGCAGCACCGTGATGCCCAGCACCGGCGTCGCCAGCACCTGGATGATGCTCGTCGCGTAGATGCCCCAGATGAACAGCGGCATGTCGAACCAGCCCATGCCCGGGGCGCGGAGCTTGTGCACCGTCACCACGAAGTTCATGCCGGTGAAGATCGACGAGAAGCCGAGGATGAAGACGCCCAGGGTCATCAGGATGACCTGCGTGTGCATCTTGTCGCCGGTGATCGAATACGGCGTGTAGAAGGTCCACCCCGTGTCGACGCCGCCCATCCCGATCGCCAGCACGCTGAAGATCGCGCCGAAGACGTACACGTACCAGCTGAAGAGGTTGAGCTTCGGGAACGCGACGTCCTTCGCGCCGAGCATCAGCGGCAGGATGAAGTTGCCCAGCGCCGCGGGGATGCTCGGGATGATGAACAGGAACACCATGATCGCGCCGTGCAGCGTGAACAACCGGTTGTACCAGTCGTTCGAGAAGATCTGCCCGGTGACCTCACCGGCGGTGGCGCTGGTGACGGTCGGCGCGAAGAGCTCAAGGCGAACCAGCAGCGCGAACACCCCGCCCAGGAAGAAGGCGAAGAGCACGGCGAAGAGGTACATCACGCCGATCTTCTTGTGATCGACGGTGGTCATCCAGTCCCACACGGTCGTGATGACACCGCCCTTGGGAGTCAGGTACGACCCCTCGTCGTGGTGATCATGCCCGTGGGCGCCTGCTGCCGGTGCGTGAATCGTCGTCATGGTGCTGCTCCCGCCTTGGCGGTCACGAATCGTTCAGTGCAGCGCGTCTCATCTGCGCCCCCAGCCCGGGACGCGTCGTGTGATGCGTGGTGTCTCGGTCAGTTCGAAAGGGTCTTGATGTACTCGATCAGGCCGGCGAGCTCCTCCTCCGTCAGCTGCCCCTGGTACGAGGGCATCTGGTTGGAGTAGCCGGCGACGATGTTGCGCGCCGGGTAGAGGATCGACTCGCGGATGTAGTTGTCGTCAACGGTCGCCGACCCGCCGCCGGTGAACTGGTGCGTGGCGCCGTAAATGCCCAGCCATGTCGGGCCGGTGCCCGCGGCGCCATCGACCGAGTGGCACGCGTTGCACCCCTTCAGGGAGTACGCCAGCTCGCCGATCTCCGCGGGAGTCCTGCCTTCGTAGGGGTTCGCGGCCTTCTGCTTCCACTCGATGTAGTCGGCGTCGCGCATCACGCGGATGATCGCGCCCATCTGGCTGTGGCCGTCGCCGCAGTACTCGGTGCAGAAGAGGTAGTGATCCGTCCAGTAGCCGATCACGTTGCCCGCGTCGTCGGTCTGCTCCTGCGGCTCGCTCGTCGGGTTGAACCACACACTCGTGTACCGGTTCGGGAAGACGTCCAGCTTCACGCGGAAATCCGGCACGTAGAACGAGTGCAGCACGTCGCGGCTGATCATCTGCACGCGCGTCGCACGACCCGCCGGCACCGGGAAGATCGGAACATCCTTGTCGGCGACGTTCATCGTCATCGTGCTGATGCCGCCGTTGTCGTAGACCATCTCCCAGTTCCACTGCACCGCGTTCAGGCGCACCTGCTCGGCGTCCGCCGGGGCGACCTGCATGTACACGTAGCCCTTGAAGCCCCACACGAAGATCACCGCGAGCAGGAAGAGCGGCAGGATCGTCCAGGTAAGCTCCATCGCCGTGTTGTGGCTCGCGCTGCGCTCCTGCGCCTTGCCGGGGCGACGGGCGTACTTCACCACGAAGTAGAACATCACGCCCATCAGGCCCACGAACATCACCGTGCACGCCCAGAAGATGAACATGAACAGCGGGTCGTGCTTCGCGGCGAAGGTCGACGCCGGCTCGGTGAGCCACACCGATTGCATCGGGTCCCTGAACTGGCCCAGGGTTAACTGGCCGAGCGTCGCCGGGATGGAAGTCGCAAAGGTCATCGTTGGTCGCGCCTCGCTGGCGAGGTGTCCTGTCGAACCGTGAAGTCAGTGTGCCGACGCCGGGGCCGCGCCCTTCGGCGTCTCCGCGCCGTCGACGCGCCGGCTGCGCCGCCGGTCATTCCAGAAGAGCGCCCCCAGTGCGCCGCCGAGCAGCACCGCCGTCGTCACCGCGCCGACGGTCATCACCTTGCGGGCCGCGAGTGCGTACGAACTCGCGTCGGGGTCGTAGTGGTAGCAAAACAGAAGAATCTTGTCGAAAACTCCGCCGATTCGCCCGTCGGCGGCGTCGAGGAGCGCCAGACGCAACTGGCGCTCGGGAAACTGTACGCCGTAGAGGTAGTTGGAGACCACGCCGTCCGGTGAGACAATAACGATTGCTGCCGGATGGGAAAATTCGCCGGTCTCCGGGAGGAACTTGTACTCGTACCCCACCGCGTCCGCGATCGCGCGCGCGTTCCCCGCGCTCGCCGTCAGAAACGCCCACGGCTCCTCGCCCTGCTCGCCGTCGTACCCCGCCAGCATCGCGGCCTGCTTGCCGGACGCCTCGGCAGTCGTGTTCGTGTGGTCGAACGACACCGTCAGCGCCCGGTAGTCGTCGCCGAGGGTCAGGTTCAATTCCTTGAACGCGCTGAGCGTCTTGTTGAAGACCAGGTCGCACAGCAGCGGGCAGTCGTAATAGCCCAGCACAAGCACGACCGGCCGGCGGCCGTCGAAGTAATCGCGAAGGAGGACCGTCTCGCCGCGCGCGTTCGTGAAGGTCAGATCGAGCGGCAGTGCATCGCCCCGCTTCTCGAGGACGTCCACGCCCTGCATCTCCTCGGGAAGTTCAGTCTGGAGGACCTGCGCCGGCGACGACGCGCCGACACCCCCGATCGCGAACGCCGCCGCGACCAGTGCGCCGCTCCGCCGGCGCCGACGACCCGCGTTGTGCGCTCGCGTAGTCACTGGCCCTGGGTGTACTCCTCAACAACGCGTTCGATGGCCGCGTCCAGCGGGATGCGGACAACGCCCGCCTCCTGATCGACCCAGCCGTAGCTGGTCAGCTCAGCGTCCCAGTAGGCGCGTCGCTCGGTGTACTCGCGCGACACGTCGGCGCGTTCCACCTTCTGCACCACCTCGCTGCGCACCACCTGGTTGAAGTAGACCGTGATCAGCACGATCGACACGATCAGCACGCCGAACCCCACGACGCCCAGCGCCGCGATGAACATCGGGTTGGTCTCGCCGTGGACTTCCTGCGGCGCCGCCTCACCGGAATGGTCATGCCACGCGTCGTCGGTCGCCATCGAATGGTCCCGATCGGCGTGCCACCCGGCCTGGCCGTCCGCGTGCTCGTCGTGATGCTTTTCGTCGCTCATGGCATGCCTCGCGCCAGGACGCTCGCCCGGCGGGTGGAATCAGATGTAGTTCTTGTGACGCAGGCTCTCGGCAAGACGCGGATCGTTCGTCGGCGTCAGCGGGCCGCCGGTGATCTTGCGGACAAGCAGCCCCGCCCACAGCAGCACCGGGCCGGCGATCGCCAGGCCGTCAACCCAGGTGAACGTCGGCCCCGGGTAGCCGCCCACCTCAGGGCGAACGACCCAGAAGACATCCAGCATGTGGCAGCCGAGCAGCCACACGCTCATCAGCGCCAGCACCAGCGGGCTGCGCCGGAAGGGGCGCGGCATCAGGATGATGAACGGGATCACGAACCGGCACGTCGCCAGCGCAATCGAGTACGGGTACCAGTCCTCGGTGCGGCGTTTCAGGAACCACGCCGTCTCCTCGGGAATGTTCGCGTACCAGATCAGGAAGTACTGACTGAACCCGATGTACGCCCAGAAGACCACGAAGCCGAAGAGCAGCTTGCCCATGTCGTGCAGGTGCTCGTTCGTGATCACCTGGTCGAACGAGGCGAACTTCCGCAGCGCCAGCAGAATGAGGATCACCGTCGCCAGCATGGCGCCGAAGTTCCCGGCGAAGAAGTACACGCCGAACATCGTGCTGAACCAGTGGTAGTCGAGGGCCATCATCCAGTCGAAGGCCGCGAACGCCGTGCTGAAGGCGTAGAGCAGCAGCCCCACCGCCGACAGCTTGCGCGCCTTGGCGGTCAGCCAGCGGTCGGCGGTCGAGTCCTGCCGAAGGCTCCAGCGGTACAGCGCCATCGCCAGAAGCGACCAGATCGCGAAGTACGCGATCGATCGCACCGTGAAGAACGGGATGTTCAGGAACGGCTGCTTTTCCTGGTAGATGATGTCGCCGGCGACCTCCGCGTCCATCCAGTGCCACAGCTTGCCCGGAGCGACGAAGACGGAGATCAGAATCGGAAGGAACAGGATCGCGCACAAGGGAAAGAGCATGCTCATCACATGCTCCACCTGGCGGCGCAGCAGCGCCGACCACCCGGCGTTCACCTGGTGCAGGATCATCACGAAGGCGAGTCCGCCCAGCGAGATGCCCGTCACGTACAGGAAGCCGACGTGGTACGCCCCCAGCGCGATCTTCGACACCGGAAGCGCATCCTCGCCCTTCCCGGCGGTGAAGGCCACGACCACGGTCGCCAGCAGGCACACCGCGCCGATGACCATCAGGGCGAGCGAGAGCGTGCGCCCCGTGCCCTGCGCCGGGATGATCGGCAGATCGGAA
>JBICHM010000110.1:0-7503 GCA_043101835.1 Phycisphaerales bacterium
CACGACAGTGAACGGGACCGTCATCCCTCCGCCGGTCACCGTCGCCCAGGGCGGCGACGGCGTCGGCGCGCTGCTCGCCATCGAGGTGGGCAACCCCTGGCCCGATCCCATCGATCTCAGCGACTACCAGGTGGAAGTCACCGACGGATCAGCCTCCGTCACGCTCGACCTCATCGGCACGCTCGACCCCGGCGACATTCTTGTTGTCTACCACCGCGAGCTCCGCGCACTCGAGTTCACCGACATGTGGGATGAGGCCTTCGCCCTCTGGGAGGCGATCGTCCGAACCCACGATCGCGGGGCCGGCATCCAGCTCCTCGACGCGACGAGCACCGACAGCGTCTTCGATCTCTCCCCGAGCGAAGCGCCCACGATCCTGCTCAAGCGCGACATTCCCGGCGGCGTCACCCCCGTCACCGTGCTGCTCGACCGGATGTCGCCTGCGGCGATCGGCGAGCCTTTCCCCTTTGGCGCCGCGGGCGATCAGACCATCACCGTCGACGCCACCAACACCGGCATCCAGGTCGACAGCACCGAGATCACCGGCGGCCTGCGCGACGGCGCCATCATCTACGTCGGCTTCGTGGACGGCGCCTCCTTCGCCCGGCCGACGGAGAATCCGGCGCCGAACGGGTTCCCGGCGTATGTCGTCGAACGCCCGGCGGAGAACACCGTCATCTCGATGCCCGATGCGGACATCACCGACTTCTCGATGTACGAGGACGACACCGTCGGCCAGATGGACAACACCGTCGTCTTTGACGACGACCACAACCGCCTCGGCAACCAGAAGGACACCTTCGCCGCCGGCATGGGCTCCTTCCAGATGTTCGTGCCCGACGGCCCGCTTCTCTCGCCGGCTGAACTGTTGCGCCTGAGCGTCTACGCGCACCTCTTCGAGCCCACCGGCCTCGCGCCGCTGACCGTCACCGGCGCCGATCGCGACGCCGCCACGAGCCCGTGGACGACCGTCGGAGAGCAGCTCGGGTCGAACGCTGGCCTCGCCTACAACGACGCCTCGCCCCCAGGCCCGGGCAACGAAGACCCATTCTTCGGCACGCTCGATTTCTCGCGCGGCATCCCCGGCGCAGCGCAGGCCGATGGCGGCCTCGTCGGTGTGCCGGGTTCCGTGCCCCAGGAAATGCGCGTGCCGCTCGCCGTGCGCGTCGTCGACGCCTTCGAGACGCTCGGCTCGCTCGGGTCCGTGGCGCAGGGGCGCATCAACATCAACACCGCGCCCGATCGCGTGCTGCGCGTGCTCCCGCTGATGGACCCGCGCGACGAGTCCACGAACTACAGCAACGGCGCGTCGGTCGCCGGCTACACGTTCCAGCCCTCGCGCTCCGAGACGCGTATCGAGATGCTCGCCGACTACCGCAGCATGGCGCCGCTGCGCCTCGCCAGCATGGTCTCCCCGGGCAGCGTCGCGACGCTGAATCAGCAGCCCGAGGTCATCACCGCGCTTCGGGGGCTGCGCGCTCCCGACACCGTCACCGTGGCGCCCGCCGTCGGCATCACCTCCCTTGGCGAGCTCGCGCTCATGCACGAATGGGCGACGACCGGCGGTGTGCCGAGCACCAACCTTGCCCGCAGCGGGTTCGCCGAACTCGCGGCCGACAGCGCCGCCCAGCCGGGGCCCACCCTCGGCGCCGCCGGCGCCGAGGCGGCGCTCGACCCGCGCGTCACGGTTACCGACGAGGTCAGCGGCGCCGACTACGACGGCCTGGACGACATCGAGGAACGCCTCGCCATCTTCCGCGCCGTCTCGCAGGTCGCCTCCAACCGCAGCGATGTCTACATCGCCTGGTTCATCATCCGGGGCTACGAACCCGCGACGATCGAATCGATCGAGATCACCGGCGCCGACATCGGCAGCGACGACCTGCGCGCCGGCCTGCTCAACCAGCTGCAGCCGGCGCACGAGTCGCGGTGGCTCGCCGTGCTCGATCGCTCGAAGGTCCGCAGGCCCACCGATCGACCGGAGATCGTGCTCCTCGTCGAACTGCCCTCGACCTCGCCGTAAGGCGCCGGGGCAGACAACCCGTCCATTTCAAGGCCGCGCCCGTCACGCTCATCCCGGACGGCGCGGCTTTTTTCTGCGCCCTCACGCGCGGCGCGATTCCTGCATCAGCGCGATCAACGCCCGGCAGAACGCCGGCAGATCATCCGGGCGGCGCGCCGTCACGTGGTTGCGGCAGACGGCCACCTCCTCGTCCACCCAGGTCGCCCCGGCGTTCTCGAGGTCGTCTCGAATCCCCGGCGTGCTCGTGACCGTCAGCCCGCGCACAACGCCCGCGCTGATGGGAATCCACCCGCCGTGGCAGATGTGCGCCACCGGCCGCCCGTCCTCGTGAAACGCGCGCGTGAGGCGCTTCACGACGTCGTAGCGGCGCAGCTTGTCGGGCATGAAGCCGCCGGGCACGAGCAGGGCGTCGAACGCCTGGTCGTCGATGTCGTCGAGGCACGCGTCCGAGCGAATCGGGTAGCCGTGCTTGCCGGTGTACAGCGTGCCCGCGCTGTCGAGCCCGGCGACGACGACCTCCGCCCCCGCCTCGATGAGGCGCAGGCGCGGGTAGAGCAGTTCGAGGTCCTCGTAGATGTCGCCGACGAACGCGAGGACGCGCATACCCGAAAGCGGCAGGGGGGTGTCGTGCCTGGCGCCAGTATGCGCGCTGCGGCGCAGGCGCGCACGACAGCGGCCCGGGTTCGAGCCCGGGCCGCTGGCCGTGAATCGTGATCCGCGCGATGCGGGATTACTTCATCGGGTTCGGACGCGACGGGTTCGACGCCGGCTCGTCGTTGTCCGGAACGCCGGCGGTCATCGCGCCGGAGTCGTCACGCATCGGGACGAGGAAGATCTCGACCCGGCGGTTCTGCGGCGTGCCGCCGGCCCGGTTCGCGACCATCGGCTGGTGCTCGCCGCGACCGGCGACCTCCATCCGCTGCGCCGGGATGCCCGACGTCCGCAGCACGTTGAACACCGAGATCGCCCGGTGGGCCGACAGGTGCAGGTTGGTCTTGTGCTCGGCGAGCGTGGCCGGGTTGCTGACGCGCACGTTGTCGGTGTGGCCGACGATGCGCAGGTCGTAGTTCACCGCCACGCCGCTGAGCACCTGGCCGAGACGCTTGAGGGCGTCCGTGCCGGCGCTCGAGACATCGTCAGAGCCGCTGGCGAAGGTCAGGTCGCTCGCGAAGCGGAGCAGGCCCCGGTTGCTGTCGTACTGGATCAGGCCGGGGTTCTGGGCGGCCAGATCACGCAGGGCCTTGTCGGTCGCCGGGTCGAGGACCGCGAGCGAGACCGTGTCGAGGCGGTTGACCAGGTCGCCGTAGTCGGTGCGGAGACGCCCAACATCGTCGCGCAGCGAGGAGTTCTGGCTGCGCATGTCCGACAGGTTGGTGTCCGCCTCGTTGAGGCGGGCCCGGAGCATATCCACCGTGTTCTCCGCGGCGGCGAGTTCCTGCTGGAGGGCGACGTTGCGCTCCTCGAGCGTGCGGTTCGTGCTGTACAGGTCGTCGTACTCACGCTGCTTCACGCAGCCCGTGAGGGTCGCGGCAGCGAGGACGACGAGCGGGGCGGCTTTCCAGAATGAAGGGGTCGCGCGATCCATGAAGACCTCCGTGCACGCGGACGCGGTTCTCGACGGCGCCCAATCCCCGGGCGCCTGCTGCGCAGAGCATACCGAAGCCTCGGCGAGTGCGCATTCATTGGCATCGGCTTTTGCCGTCGTCCCGTGCGATATTCTCGGGCGCACCCAGCATCAGCCCACGCCGCCCCGCGCGCGGGCGCGCCACAGACGGACCTCGTCCCCATCGTGATCCCGCAAGTCCCCATCCTGCCGACACTTCTGATCGCCCGCGCCATCGTGGGCAACCGCGCCGACCACGCGCCCGGTGCGCTGCTCATCCGGTGGGGGGGCGACGCCACCCCGCTCGGCGGATCGATCCTCGCCGCCGGATCGCCCGAGGAAGTCCGCGCGCATCCAGACGCCGCCGGCGCCGAAGTCGTCGAATGGCCCGAGCACGCCCTCCTGCCGGCCTTCGTGAACGCCCATACGCACCTCGACCTCACCCACATCGGCCCCCGCCCCTACGACGACGCCGGGGGCTTCGCCGCGTGGGGGGGCATGGTCCTGCGCGAGCGCCGGCGCGACGACGTCGGGATCATGGCCAGCGTGCGACGGGGCGTCGGCCTGCTCCTGGAAGCCGGCGTCGTCGCCGTCGGCGACATCGCCGGCGTCGGCTCGACCGCGCCGACCGAAGCGCTGCGTGAGTCGTCGCTGCTCGGCGTCTCGTTCGTCGGGTTCTTCGGCCTCCCGGAGCGCGCCGAGCCCGCCGCCGAAGCGAAGCGCGCGCTCGTGGAGCAGGAGTCTGCGAGCGCGCCCCATGCGCGCGTCGCAATGGGTCTCTCGCCGCACGCGCCCTACTCGGCCTCGGTGCGTATCTACGAGGAGGCCGCAGCGCTCCAGCGCGTCTGGGGCGCGCCCATTTCGACGCACCTCTCAGAGTGCCCGGAGGAGCTGGAGTTTGTCGCCGAATGCGCCGGCCCGCTGCGGTCGTTCCTCGAACGGCTCGATCTCTGGCGCGAGACGCTCTTCAGCGAGTTCGGCAGGGGGGAGCGGCCCGTCGCCCATCTCGCCGGCGTCCTCGAGCGCGCACGCATCCTCTGCGCCCACCTGCACAGCGTCACCGACGAGGAACTCGCGCTGCTCTCGCGCACGCGCACCCCGGTCGTATACTGCCCGCGCTGCGCCGACTACTTCGGGCGCGCCGACGCATTCGGCCCGCACCGCTATCGCGAAATGTTGAGCGCCGGCGTCCGCGTAGCGCTGGGCGCCGACTCGGTCATCAACCTTCCCGCGCGCGAAGACGGCGCGCCGTCGGCGCTCTCCACCCTCGATGAGGCCCGCCTGCTCGTCCGGCGCGACGGCCTGCCCGCGCGCACGGCGCTCGCGATGGCCACCACCCACGGCGCCGAGGCGCTCGGGCTCGACCCCGCGCTCTTCACGCTCGACGCCGGGCCCTGCGCTGGCGTCGTCGCCGTGCCCGTCGGAGCCGAGATGCGCCCCCTCGACGCCGTGATGGCGACCGACGCCCCGCCCACACTCCTGCGCCCTGGGCTCGCGCCGTCGTGACCGAGCGACTCCTGCGCAACGACTACGCGATCAGCGCGCAGCGTCTTGCGCCGCGCCTCATCGGGCAGCGCCTCGTGCGCCTCGCGCCCGGCGGCGAGCGCCTCGCCGGGGTCATCGTCGAGACCGAGGCGTACACCGGCCCGGCGGATCTCGCCAGCCACGCCGCACGCGGGCGGCGCACGGCGCGGAACGAATCGATGTACGGCCCGCCGGGAACGTTCTACGTCTACTTCACCTACGGCATGCACCACTGCTGCAACGTGGCCTGCCTGCGCGACGAGGCGCCCGAGGCGGTGCTCATCCGCGCGATCGAGCCGACCGAGGGGCTCGACACCATGCGCCGGAATCGCGCCGCGCGACCGCGCACCACGGCGCTGCGGGATCGCGACCTCTGCGCCGGCCCGGGGCGCCTCTGCGAAGCCCTCGCGATCGACCTCGGCGCCGACGGCCTCGACCTGACTGCGAATGAGTTGATCTGGATCGAACGGCTCCGCCGGCGCGCGCACCCCGCGTCGCGTCTCGTCCGCTCGGCGCGCGTCGGCCTCGGCAAGGTCGGCCCGTGGCGCGACGCCCCGCTCCGCTGGTCGCTCGCCGGCAGCCCCTTCGTGAGCGCCCCGCGCCCGAAAGCCTGAGCGCGCCCAAAAACGAGATCGACGGATGGTGTCGCCATCCGTCGGCCTCGAACGGTGAGAAGGAGAGTCGTCTGCAGGGCCGCGCCGGCCCTGTGCAGGCGGCGCGGCGACCCGTGCATCGACCGGCCGGCGGGGCGACTTTCGCGCACCTGTCGTCAAGGGTTCGAGAATTTCGCGCAGAGAGCCCCCCGGCGACCGATGGAGGCGTTGTCGCGCGGGACGGGCGGTGCGTACCATCCGCCGCCGCCCGCGCACGCGAACCCAGGAGCGGGCCGATGGAGACCTGTCCGGATATGGAGATCGACTGGGGCGACATCCAGCGCAAGGCCGGGCCCTATCCCCTGCAGGCGTTCGCCTTCGTGCAGGAGGGCCTCCGCTACACCGTCGACTCCATCAGGACCAACGAGCCCGACCTCCCCGAGGCCGGCCGCCATGTCTCCGGTCAGGAACTCTGCATCGGCCTCCGCGACTACGCCATCAAGCAGTACGGCATGCTCGCCCAGACAGTCCTCGAACGCTGGAAGATCCGGCGCACCGAGGACTTCGGGCGCATCGTCTTCGCGCTCGTCGAAGCCGGCCTCATGAGCAAGACCGACGACGATTCCCTTGAGGACTTCCGGGGTGTCTTCGACTTCGGCGAGGCCTTCCAGGGCGTCGAGGTCGGCTGATCCGCCTCGTGCAGCCCCGTGGCCGGGCCGGTACCCTCCGAACCCATGGCCAAGGGTGACGACGCGAAGGGCTCCTCCACTCGACGATCCGGCGCCGCCGAATGGCAGTCGCTCCACCTCTGGCAGATCCAGCCGGTGCGCGATGTGCTCCTCGTGCTGGCCATCTTCGGCCTGCTCTACTTCGGCTACCTGATCAGCGTCGTCACCGTGCCGCTGTTGCTCGCGCTGATGCTGGCATACCTCTTCGAGCCGGTCGTCCAGCGCCTGACCCGCCTGAAGCATGTGAGCCGGCAGGGGGCCGCCGCGACGATCATCGTCGGCGCAGTCGTCATCCTCGTCGTGCCCGCGGCCCTCGGGCTGGGCTTCGCCATCGTGCAGGGCGCCGGCTTCGCGCAGGAGTTCGCCGCCAACACGCGCCAACTCGTCGCCTCGATCGAGAACCCCGACGACGACGCGCTGCGCGACGCCCTCCGAAACGAGGGCGGGTCGTGGCTCGACATCCGCGACGCCGTCGTCGAGGCCGAGGCCGCCGAAGCGGCCCGCCTGGAGGCCGAGCGCGCCGCCGAGGAAGCCGCCGGCGATGAAACTCCAGACGACGCCCCCGCGGCCGAGACGAACGCCGACGAGGCCGAGACCGACGCCGGCCCGTTCGAAGATGTGGCGCGCGACGTGCGCACCACTGCCGCCGTCGCCGCGTACGAGGCCCTGCGCTACCTGGGCTCGTGGCTCGATCGGAACCGCGAGGTCGCCGGGCAACGCGCCATCGCCGCCGGGCAGGGGGCGCTCAGCGCCGCGGTGAACGCCCTGACGCGCGTCAGCCTCATCGGATTCGGCGCCTTCCTCACGGCGTTCTTCTTTTTCTTCATCTCCAGCAGTTTCGGGAAGGTGCTCGCCTTCTTCCGCGAACTGCTCCCCGATGAGCACGAAGACCGCATCATCGACCTCGCCGGCAAGATGGATCGCGTCATCGCCGGCTTCGTCCGCGGCCGCCTGACCCTCGCCGCGATTCAGTCGGTGATCTTCATCATCGCCTACTGGGCGATCGGCGTGCCGGCGCCGCTGATCCTCGGC
>JBICHM010000111.1:0-11544 GCA_043101835.1 Phycisphaerales bacterium
GAGGCGCGCGATGTGGACGCGCGCCTGCTCGCCGCCGGAGAGGCGCTTGATGGGCGTGCGGAACTGGTCCTTGGTGAAGAGGAACATCTCGGCCCAGGTGGCGACATGGAGCTGGCGCCCGCGGTAGATGAGCGTGTCGGTGGGCGCGAGCGTCTCGCCGAGGGTGGCGTCGGGGTCGAGCTCATCGCGGCGCTGGCTGAAGCGGACGGTGCGGAGTTTGTCGGCGCGCTTGATCGTCGCGAGCGCCGGCGCGTTGCGCGGGAGGAGGTCGCGCATGCGCGCCTCTTCTTCGAGCATCGCGGGGGTGGGCGGGTCGCTGGCGAGGTCGCCGGTGAGGAGGTTGAGGAAGGTGCTCTTGCCGGCGCCGTTGGGGCCGAGGAGGCCGAGGATGTCGCCGGGGCCGAGGCGGACATCGACATCGCGGAAGAGGATCTTGTCGCCTAATGACTGGCGGAGCCCGCGCCCGCCGAGGAGGGCCTGGGTCTGGCGGTCGGTGGCGGTGAAGTCGATGTGCGCGGCTTTCTGGGGGGCGTTGCGCGTCTTGAGTTCGGCGAGTTCGGCCATGCGCGCGTGGGAGGCGTCGATGCGGCTCTTGCTCTTGGTGCGGCGCGCCTTGGCGCCGCGGGACAGCCAGCGGAGGTCCTCCTTCACCTGGCCGCTGAGCGACTGCATGACCTTGGCCTGATTGGCGAGGAAGTCGGTCTTGCGCCGGAGGAACTCGTCGTAGTTCCCGGCGACGCTGAAGGTCCCCTCGGGATAGGCGCGGGAGAGCTCGACGATGCGCGTCGCCGTTCGCTCGAGGAAGGCGCGGTCGTGGGTGATGACGACGCTCGCGAAGCGGCCGGCGCGCAGGAGCGCCTCGAGCCAGGCGATGCCGGCGATGTCGAGGTGGTTGGTGGGCTCATCGAGGAGGAGCAGGTCGGGGTCCTGCGCGAGGGCGCGGGCGATGGCGAGGCGCTTGCGCTGGCCGCCGGAGAGGGTGTCGCAGGGGTCGGCGGCGACCGCGGCGAGGCCGACCTTGTCAAGCGTGATGTCGCAGGCGAGCTCGCGCTCGTGGTCGTCGTGGAGGTGCGTCGCGCCGGCGAGCCCGGCGAGCACGGCCTCGCGCGCGGTGGCGCCCTTGGGGAACTCGTCGCGCTGGTGGACGACGGCGACGCGGAGGGCGCGCCTGCGGGTGCTCTCGCCGTCGTCGGGGTGGTCGAGCCCGGCGAGCAGTTTGAGGAGGGTGCTCTTGCCGGCGCCGTTGGGGCCGATGAGCGCGAGGCGCTCGCCCTCGTCAACGGTGAGGCTGACCCCGGTGAAGAGGGTGCGGGCGGCGAAGTGCTTCGCGAGGTTGCGGGCGACGAGGAGGGGAGGCATGGGGCGGGATGGTAGGAGGGGCCGGCGCGGGCGCGGCGGCCTGCAGGCCGCCCTACGCGAGCATGTCGGCCAGCAGGCGGTGGAAGTGGTGGACGCACTGCTCGCGCGCGGGGGAGTAGCGGCCGGTGGTGTAGTGGCGGCTGGCGATGGCGCGGTGGACGGCTTCGACGACAGATTCGTCTTCGCGTTCGACGCGGTCGAGGTCGGCGCTGACGCCGCGGTCGAGGCGGGCGGCGTCCCAGACATAGGGCAGGAAGCGCACGCGCGTGCGGTGGGGCGCGAGCGGCGGGACGATGTTCACTGAGATGCCCCAGGGGTAGACATTGAACATCGTGGTCGGGAAGAGCCAGAAGTACCACGCGCAGATGCGCTTGCCGGCATCGGGATGGTTGGGGGGGAGGTCGAAGCAGTCCTCGGCGCCACTGGCGACGCCGAGTTGGAGGTTGCTGAGCGGGAAGAGTTCGAGGGCGTACTCGCCGTAGTCGATCGCGCCGGCGAGGGAGGCGTGGACGAAGGGGATGTGGAATCCTTCGAGGTAGTTGTCGATGTAGAGGGCCCAGTTGGCGCGGA
Source organism: Phycisphaerales bacterium (assembly GCA_043101835.1). Lineage (GTDB taxonomy): Bacteria > Planctomycetota > Phycisphaerae > Phycisphaerales > UBA1924 > JBICHM01. The sequence goes on from JBICHM010000111.1 coordinate 1,930, forward strand.
CGAGGTAGTCGCGGGCACGGCTTGTGTCGAGTCGCGCGCTGTCGATGGGCAGGAATCCGATGCGCGCCTCCATCTCGCGCGCGACCTCATCGAGCGGGTGCGCGGGATCGAGGCTGGCGAAGCAGAACTGGCGCCAGCGCTGCATGGGGACTTCGCGGAGGTGGTCTTCCTCGCGCGGGAAGTTCTCGGTCTCCTCGAACTCGGGCATCGACTGGAAACGCCCGGCGAGGTCGAAGCGCCGGCCGTGGTAGCGGCAGACGAGGCGTTTGGCGTGGTCGGGGTGCTCGCAGAGCGTCATGCCGCGGTGTGTGCAGACATTGGAGAGGCAGTGCAGGCGGTCGTCGTGATCGCGGGTGATGACCAGCGGCTCGTCGAGCGCGCCCTCGCAGTAGGTGAACGGCAGCACCGAGCCGGGCGTGGCGACCTGGTTGGTGTCGGCGACGAGCTGCCAGGTGCGCGCGAGGATGCGCTCGCGCGCGAGGTCGAAGGCCTCGGGGCTGGTGTAGACCCAGCCGGGCGGCGTCTCGGCGCGCCGGATGTCGGGGTCGACTACGAAGGGTCGTCGGGGCATGGGGGTGATGGTACCGGGGCGTTGTCGGGCGCATGGGAGTATCTTCTGTCTCGGCGCGGATGCGCCGTGGGGAGCACGCCTGATGCCGACTTCGACCTTTGTTCCGGACATCGCCTCGATGGGCGACGATGTGGCCCGTCGCATCGAGCGACACTTCGACAGCGCGTTCCGGCTGCTGCTGCGGGGGCCGGAGTCGGTGCAGACCGAGCACGCCGCGACCTTTATCAGCGGGGAGGCGCACCCGTTCGGCAACTTCGCATCGCTGACGCGGTCGGACGATGTCGACGCGGTGCGGGCGTCGATCGAGACGCTCGCGCCTGTGACGGCGCCGAAGGCGCTGCTCTTCGCGGGCGGCGCGGTGTCGGCGCCGGTGGCGGAGGCAATGCGCGAGGCTGGGTACACGGAGGTTCCGGGGCTGCCGGGGATGGCGGTGGAGATCGGCGCGATGGCGGACGCCCCCGCGCCCGATGGGTACACCTTCGCGCGGATCGATCGCGTCGACCAGGGCGACGCATGGACGGTGGCGTTCGCGGACGGGTACGAGCTGCCGCGTCCGGTGGGCGCGGCGTTCGGGCCGCTGGCGCTGGGGATCGACGCCGCGCCGGACGCGACGGTGCAGTGGTTCGCGGTGATGCACGAGGGCGCGATGGTGGCGACCTCGATGCTCATCCTGCTCGACGGGCTGGCAGGGATCTACGGCGTGGCGACGCTGCCGGCGGAACGGAAGAAAGGCCTGGGCGCATTCGCGACGGCGCAGGCGCTCCTGCGCGCGAAGGACCTCGGCTATCGCGTGGGCATCCTGCAGGCCAGCGAGATGGGCAAGCCGGTGTACGCGCGCCTGGGGTTCCGCGAGTTCGGCGGCATAGGGCTGTGGGTGAAGATGCCGGCCGGGTGAAACCCGAGGGCGGCCGGGGCGGCGCCGGCACTACGCTGGCGCCATGCACCGACTGACCGTGATCGCGTGTGCGCTGGCGGCGACGGGCCTCGCGGCCTGCGCCACGACTGCGCCCCCTCCCCCACCGACGCCGCGGGTCGCATTCACCGACGAACTCGCGGAGCGCATGCGCGCAATCGGCGAGCGCGCCGTGCGCGAAGACGGCGTCGTCGGGTTGTCGATCGGGGTGGCGCTCGACGGGGAGATCGTCTTCGCAGAGGGGTTCGGGCACGCGAACGCGGAGCGCACGGTCCCAGCGACGCGCGACACGATCTACGACATCGCCTCAGTCGGGAAGCAGTTCACGGCGGCGGCGATCATGCGCCTTGTGGATGACGGGCGCCTGACGCTCGACCGGCGCGTGCGCGAGTTCATCCCGAGTTTGCCGGAGCACTTCCCGAACGCGACGATCGAGCAGCTGTTGCGCCACACCTCGGGGTTCGTGTCGGGCGAACTCGACGAGATGGCGCCGCCGGACGAGTTCACGCGCAAGCGATACGGGCTGGAACTGCTGACTGACATCGAGCTGCAGACCGGCGCGACACTGTTCGCTCCCGAGGAGACCTTCGTGTACAGCAACGCCGGGTACCTCGTGCTCGGGCTGGTGGTCGAGGCGGCGTCGGGGCGGCGGTACGACGCGTTCGTTCGGAACGAGCTGCTGCGCCCGAACGGGCTGGTCGAGATGACGGTCTGCGAGCGGGCGGCGGATGATCGGATGGCGGACTCGATCCACCGGGGTGAGGACGGGAGCGTTGCGCGCGTGCCGCTGATCGACATGACGGCCTTCAGCGGGCAGGGGTCGATCTGCAGCAGCGCGGTCGATCTCCTGCGCTGGTCGCACGCCTTGAACACGGGGCGGATCGTCTCGCTCGATTCGCTCGCGCAGATGCGCAGCCCGTCCACGCTGCGCGGGGCGCACGAGACGGCGAGCATCCCGTACGGCTTTGCGCAGCGACTCGGGCGGCTGGGGGCGTACTCGAAGGTCGGACACACGGGCACCTTCGACGGCGGGTCGGCGTCGCTGGCGTATCTGCCGGGGGCGGGGGTGGAGATCGCGGTGATCTCAAACACGCGCGGCGCCGGCACGCCGCATGCGCTGCGGTACGAACTCGAGATCGCGAAGCTCCTGACCGGCTTCGTCGAGACGCCGGTCGAATCGCAGCGGACGGCGCTCACCGAGACACAGCGCCGGATGATCGAGGGCGTGTACACGGATGGGCGCGAGTTCCGCGCGGCGATCGAGGGCGATGACCTGATCGTCTTCCGGGATGGCCGCGAGACTGAACGCCTGAGCCACATCGGCGGCATGCGGTTCCGCCGGGCTGATCAGCCGGATGTGCTCGAATCGTTCCGCCCCGACGGCGATCGCGCGGGTTGGTGGGTGTACGAGGTGCGGGGGAGTTATCTGGAGGTGTTGCGCCGTGTGGGAGAGTGAGGCGCATTAGCGCCGACGCCTGCGCGTGGCGGTGAGGCCGGCGAGGGCGAGGAGGGCGGCGGCGCTCGGAGTGGGGATGACGACTTCCAGGTACATGCCGATCGGTGTGTAGACCGCGTCGAAGGTGTACCCGTTCGCCAGCGTCGGGAGCAGGATGGCGGCGAACTCGCCAGACCTGCCGCCGGAGCCGAGAATGACGATGCGCTCGCCAAGATCGAGCGAGAATTCACCGTCGAGGCGAACCCGGAGGGCTCCGTCGACGGTGAGGTTTCCGACGAACACAAAGGGGAAGGTTCGGTCGAGCACCGTCTCATCGAAGTGAATGTCGAGGACGCCGCCGGCGCCGAGTTCGAACTGGTTGAAGTCGCGGATTCTCGCGGAGGTGTCCATCGTGATGACGCCGTCACTGAAGAAGGACGGGCTGATGCCGCTCGCGGGCGCAAAGTGGGCGTTCTCCAACGCGAGCGTTCCATGATTCACCACGGTGTACGCTTCGGCGGTCGCGTCGCGAATCGTCAGTGTGGCCCCTGAGTCTCGCTGCGTCGATCCGTTCGTTAGCTGACGCTCGACTCGGAGCCATCCGCCGTCGATGGTCATGTCGCCGTTGTTTCGGATCGCGGCGCCGTCCGCCCATATCGATCCGCCCTGCGCGGCCTGCACGACGCCGTTGTTGATGAAGTTGCCGTCGAACTGGCGGAGTTGGGCGTTCTCACCGATGGTCCACACGCCTCGATTCTCGGCATCCAGCACATTTCGGGCGACATGGCCGCTGTCATCGATATGGACGGAGCCTTCATTGACGAATCGACCGCGCGCGCCGCTGATCCCGTCGATAGAGCCGCCGAGCAACAGCGATGACTGATCGTCGAGGATGAGTTCCTGGCTCGCGTTGAGCTGGATCTTGCCGCCGGCGACGACCAGGTCGATCGCCGCGGGGGCGCCGTTGTCGAATCGGACGGCGCCATTGGCAATGACGCGCGTGACGCCGCTCTGCTGCCGAAAGTTCGCGCCGATCACGCCGGCGCCGACTTCGAGATCACCGAAGAAATCGATGTTGTCGACGCTCGCGCCGTTGCCGGCGAGCAGCATCGTGCCGACCGTCGTGATCGCACCGCCGAAGACATCGTCCTTGATGATCCACTCCGAGCCGGCGCCGATTTCATACGCGGCGCCTGTGTTGTTCCACTGCCCCTCGACGGTGATCGTTGCTCCGGCGACGCTGAGATTGCCGAGCGAGAGTGTCTGGAAACCGTCGACGATCGTCAGCGCGGCGTTGTCAGCGTTGATCGTGCCGGTGTTCACCCACGCGCCCTCGAGTCGCAGCGTGCTTCCCGCGGTCGCGTTGATCGTGCCGTGGTTGATCCATGATCCGGCGAGCGTGGTGGCGCCGCTGATCAGCCCGCTGTTGGTCCAGTTCCCGGCGAGCGTGCCCCCGGCCGCGTCGAACTCGATCGTCGCGCCAGCGTTGTTGAGCCAGGCGCCGTTGATCGAGGTGTTGCCGATCGACCCGTTGTTGACGCCGGAGCCGGACAGGACCGATGAATCGGTAATCGCGCCGTTGTTCTCCCATTCGGCCCATTCGAGGACGCTCGCGTCAATCGAGCCGTAGTTCTCGAGCCGCCCCGCGCCGGCGCGGAATCGCGCATCGCCAAAGTGCCCATTGTTGCGCAGCACTGCGCCGGTGGCGCCGAAGAACTTGAACCCCCCACCGACGAGCGACATGTCCGCACCGACCGTCAGGGATGCGCTCTCCACAAGGCGGAACTCAGTTTCGAAGAGCGCTGAAGCCTGCAGGTTCACACCCGTCAGCGTCTGCACGCCCTCGAAATCCAACCGCCCGCCATCGACCCAGAGGCCACCCCCGTTCACCGTGGCGAATCCATTGCGAATCCGCAGTCCCTGGGTCGGACCGAGGCGCAGCACGCCGTCGGTGATAATCACATTGTCGAAGGTCTTCCCCGTGCGTCCGGCGATGACGAGTTTCGTGTCGTCGCCGTCGTAGACCGTGTTGCGGATCGTGCCGGCGTCGAAGCGGACCGTGGCGCCCGCGGAGCGCAGGACGCCGCCGACTTCCAGCACGCCGCCGTCGATGTCGAAGAGGCCGCTGGTGAGGTTCACACTGCTGAGGGTCGCCACGCCGTCGCGGAGGCGGAAGGTTCCCTCGCTGAGGGTGAATGTCTCGTCAACGGTCAGCGAGCCGCTGAAGAGTTCGAGCGTGGCGCCGCCGGCAGTGAGGGCGAGGGTGGAGACGTGGGCGTCGCCGTTGATGAGGACGCTGTAGTTGCCCGGGGCGCCGATGGTCGCGTCGTATTCGTCGACGCCGTCGTTCTGCGGGACGACGCCGCCGGACCAGCGGGTGGGATCGAACCAGCCGCCGGTCAGCCCGGAGGCCCAGTCGGCGCTGATGCGTGCGCGGAGCGCCGCGTCGCGCGCAAGTTCGGCCTCGCGCTGTGCCCGAGCGAGCTCTCCGCGAACCGAGGCGACCGCCGGGGCGGCCGAACCGGCTGCGGCGACGATGGCGGCGGCTGCAACGCGCACCGAGACACCCGAACGCCCGGTGGGGCGACGGCCGATCCACGACTGGACTCGCATTCGCTCTGCTCCTCAGTTGCCTTGACCGCGTGTGCATCCGGCGGCCACCTGAAGAAAGTATATATGAAGGGCGGGTTCGGAACAATAAAAAAAAAAAACGCGACAGGTTTCCTGCTAAACCCCGGGTGGAGGGCATTCCCATGCAGGCGAAAGCGACGGACCAGCATCGCTGGCTGATGGAGATGGTCGGGTCGTGGACCTACGAGGCTTCGTGCGACGGGGCGGGCGGCGAGGGCGGTTCGATGCGCGGCACGGAGCGCGTCCGCGCGCTCGGCGACCTGTGGATCGTCGCGGAGGGCGACGGCACAGCGCCGGACGGCGCCACATTCACATGGGTGATGGTGCTGGGGTACGACCCCGTGAAGGGGAAGTACGTCGGGTCGTGGGCGGGGTCGCCGATGTCGTCGATGTTCATCTACGAGGGCGAGCGAGACGGCGGCCGGCTGCCGCTGGACACGACGGGCCCGCGCATGGACGACCCGACGAAGTCGGCGCAGTACCAGGACGAGATCGAGGTGGTCAGCCCGAACGAGCGGTTCCTGCGCTCGCGCATGCTCGGCGACGACGGGGCGTGGGTGCAGTTCATGGAGGCGCGGTACACGCGCGTGGGGTGAGGCGCTGAAGGCGTCGCGCGTCAGGCGTCGTCCACGGCCACCCGGCGCACCACCACGAAGGTGATGTCGTCGAGCTGGCGAGCGTTTGCGCAGAAGGCCTGCACGGCGTCGCGGATGGCGTCGCCGATCTCGCGGGCGCTGCGGTGGGCGTTGGCGCGGATGATCTCGTGGATGCGTTCCTTGCCGAACTGCTCCTCGTGCTCGTTCTGCGCCTCCCACACGCCGTCGGTGGAGGCCATGACGACGGCGCCGACGGGGAGCGATTCACACGTCGCTTCGGCGTACTCCTCGCCGGCCATGATGCCGAGGGGGAGGCCGCCTTCGTCGAGTTCGATGAAGTCGTCGGTGGTTGGGTCGTAGATGAAGGGCGGGTCGTGCCCGGCGGAGGCGAGGCGCAGCGTGCCCTGCGCGCCGTCGATCGTGAGCAGCACCATCGTCATGAACCTGGCGCCGCCGGTGACCTCGACGAGCAGATCGTTGAGATGGCCGAGGAGGGCGCCGAGGGAGCCGCTTTCGGTGCAGCGGCTGCGCAGGATGCCTCGCGCGGTCGCCATGAGCATCGCGGCGGCGATGCCGTGGCCCATGACATCGCCGACGACGAGCGCGGCGGTGGAGTTCGAGATGTCGGCGATCTCGAGATAGTCGTAGTAGTCGCCGCCGGTCTCGTCGCAGTAGGTGCTGTGGCCGGCGATATCGAGGCCGCGGACGGCGGGGGTGTCGGAGGGGAGCAGGCTCTGCTGCACGTCCATCGCCAGCGCGAGGGATTTGCGCAGCGCCATGCGGTCGCGCAGATCTGCGGTCATGCGGTTGATGTCGTCGGCGAGGGTCGCCAGTTCGCGCGCGTAGGCGAGTTCGATGTCGCTCTCGAGGTCGCCCTCGCCGATGCGACGCACGTGCTGCGAGAGCGTGACGAACGGGCGGACGAGCAGCGAGGCGATCAACAGGCCGAGGCCGAGTGCGCCGAGCGCGGCGCCGGCGGTGAACCATGCGCTGCGCCGCTGCCCCGCCGCGATCTCGGCCATGAAATCCGACTCGGGGACGACGGTGACGATGGTCCAGTCGAGGCCGGAATCGTGCACGAAGGGCGAGGCGCGGAGCCACTGGGGCTCGTCGTCGATGCGGGTGACGGCTTCGAAGTCGCGCGCGCCGGCGTCGGCCGCGTCGATGCGCCGGGCGGAGGCGAGAATCCAGCCCGCATCGCTCTCGCGCGCCAGGACGCGCTCGCCGCCGGCGGTGGCGACGGGCGCGCCGGTGGAGGAGGCGAGCAGGAAGCCTTCGCTGTCGTAGAGGTACGCGCGGCCGGTGCGTCCGATGCTGAGGTTGGCGAGGTAGCGGGAGATGTCCTGCAGGCTGAGGTCGGCGTCGATAACGCCGATGAGTTCGCCATCGTCGCCGAACCAGGGGGAGCCGAAGGCGACGCCGAGCGTCGGGGCCTGCTCGTCGGCGCCGCCGACCCAGAGGAAGGGCTCGGACCAGGCCGGGGCGCCTGCGCGTTTCGGCGCGAGGTACCACGGGCGAGTGCGCGGGTCGAGCGGGAAGGCGCCGCGCGGCTCGGTCTCGATGACGCCCTCGGCATTGACGCGATACTCGACGATGTTCTCGCCGGTCTGGTCGTCCTTGATGGCGTAGTAGAGGTGCTCATCATCGCCGGCGTAGCGGGCGACCCAGGTGCAGCGCCCGTCCTCGCCGCCCCAGGTGATCGCGCTGAGCGTGCCGAAGGCGCGGAACTGCTCTATGAGGACGGGCCCCCACTCGCGCGGCGCGGCGGGGTCGAAGCGTCCGCTCTCGAGAAGGGCCAGATTGGCGCGGTTCACGCGACCCGGCATCTCGACGAGGGACCGGACATGCTCGCCGATGCGGTCGTGGATCTGCGCGAGCTGCTGCGAGGCGAGGCGCTCCACGGCGGCGCGCCCCTGCACGGCGCCGATGGTGATGAGCACGACCGAGACCAGCAGCACCGGCGCAGCGAGCAGCGCGGGGGCGGTCAGACGGATCGAGAGTCGCGAGAGGAGGCGATGCGGCACCGGGCCAATGTAGTCGAGGCTCGCCGCGCGCGGCGCTGTTCTCAGTACCCGGCCTGCTTATCCACCACATTCAGCAGCGGCTCGCCGGCGTCGAAGCGGCGGATGTTCTCACGCAAGAGCGCGAAGGCGCGGTCGCGCGTGAGGTCGGCCACGCCGGCGACATGGGGGGTGATGATGACATTCGGCTCGCGCCAGAGCGGGTGGCCGGCGGGCAGCGGCTCGGGGTCGGTGACATCGAGGCCGGCGCCGGCGAGGCGGCCGGAACGCAGCGCGTCGAGCATGGCGTTGGTGTCGACGACGCGCCCGCGCGCGATGTTGATGAGGTAGGCGCCGGGTTTCATCGCGGCAAAGGCCGCGGCGTCGATGAGGTGCTCGGTCTCGGGGGTCAACGGCACGGCGAGGGCGACGACATCGGCCTCGGGCAGCATGGCCATGAGGTCGTCCGCGGTTCCCATGCGCTCGACCCAGTCAGGGCCCTGGGCGGCGCTGCGCCGAGTGGCGATGATGCGCATGCCGAAGGCGTGGGCGCGCACACCGATCTCGGAGCCGATGCCGCCGAAGCCGACGACGAGCATGGTGCGCCCCTGGAGGGCGATGGGCTCGGTGTCGGGCAGGTCGCGGAGCCACCGCCCTTCGCGCTGCAGCGCGTCGTAGCCCCGCAGGCCTCGCGTAAGCGAGAGAAGCATGGCCATGGAGTGGTCGGCGATGGTTGGTCCGTGGGCCGCGCGCATGTTTGTGAGCACGATGCGGTCGTTGTTCACGAGGCCGTCGAGCGACATGTAGCGATCGACGCCGGCGCTGCGCGACTGCACCCAGACGAGGTTGGGCGCGCTCGCGAGAAACTCGGGCGTGACGAGGTGCGCATCAATCGCGTGCGCTCCGGCGGCGTGGTTGAGGACGGTCTCGCGCGTGAGGCCGTCGACGATGCGGACGCCCGGCGCCGCGGCGCGGAGGGCGGCGCGGTCGTCCGCCGACATGGCGCTGGCGAGGTAGACCAGTTCGCCGTCGCGCTCGGCCGGGGTTGCGACTCGCGCGCCGTCGAGGGAGCCGATGGCGGTGGGGTCGGGCTGGGCGAAGGCGGGGGCGGCAAGGGTCGCGAGTGCGACGACGACGCGAAGCGTTGTGTGGAGCATGCGGTGAGGATACCGCGGCGGAGCGGTTTCCGACCCGATAGCGATCCCGAATCCGTACCATCGCCCTGACGCATCGCCCCCTGACACGGAGTCGACGGCATGGCCAAAAAACACGCGAAGCGATCGGACGAGACAGCGGCGGAGGCCGGCGCAGCGCTGGTCGCCGCGCGGATCGAGGCTCTGGACGACTGGCGGGGCGAGACGCTCGCGCGAGCCCGCGCGCTGATTCAGCAGGCGCGGCCGGCTGTCGTCGAGGAGGTGTAGTGGCGGAAGCCGTCGAACAAGATGCAGATAGGAAGAGCACACGTCTGA
>JBICHM010000112.1:0-7001 GCA_043101835.1 Phycisphaerales bacterium
CGCGCGGGCTCGCCCGTGCGCGAGGTGGATCTCTCCGCCTACACCGACTTCATCGTCAAACACCTCGGCTGGACCGCCGACGGCAGGCAGGCGCGCGTGCAGATCCAGGACCGCGCCCAGACCTGGCTCGACTACTCGGTCGTCGGCATACGCGGCGGCAAGCCGAAGGTCCTCTTCCGCGAGACGACCGAGGCCTGGGTCGATTCCCCCGAAGACGGCTTCGACCTCGACAACGGCGAGTTCCTCCTCTTCAGCGAGCGCGACGGCTGGCGACACCTCTACCGCTTCGACAAGGCTGGCAAGGTCATCAGTCAGGTCACCAGCGGCGAGTACGAGGTCCGCGAGGTGCACCACATCGATGAGGGCATCTCCGACACCGCGGGCTGGATCTACTTCACCGGCACCGCGCCCGACAACCACATCGCCGAGCACCTCTACCGCGTCCGCCTCGACGGCAGCGGCCTCGAGCGCATCACCAGCGAGCGCGGCCATCACAGCGTCGAACTCAGCCCCGATGCGACGATGTTCGTCGATTCCTGGTCGAACGCCGAGCAGCCGACGCGCGTCGCCCTCCGCACCATCGAGGGCGACCTCATTCGCTGGATCGACACCAACCCGGTGTACGAACTGGAGGAATTCGACCTCACCCCCGTCCGCCTCGTCCAGATCGAAAGCGACGCCGGCCCGATGCTGGAAGCCAGCCTGCTGCTGCCGCCCGACTTCGACGCGTCGAAGACCTACCCCGTCTGGTTCCAGACCTACGCCGGGCCCCACGCCCCGACGGTGCGCGACGCCTGGAGCGGCAACGCCCGCGACTACCTGCTCACCCACATGGGCATCGTCGTCTTCCGGGGCGATCCGTACCCCGCCTCCGGCAAGGGCGCGAAGAGCGCCTGGACCGCCTACCGCCAGCTCGGCGTGCGCGAGCTCGAAGACATCACCGACCTCAGCGAGTGGGTCACGAGCCACCCCTGGGCCGACGCCGCGCGCGTCGGCATGCAGGGCCACTCCTACGGCGGCTTCATGACCTCCTACGCCATGACGCACTCCACGCTCTTCCGCGCGGGCATCGCCGGCGCCCCCGTCACCGACTGGCATCTCTACGACACCATCTACACCGAGCGCTACATGGACACCCCACAGGCCAACCCGGAGGGGTACGAGACCACCAGCGTCGTCAACAGCGCCGCCGACCTCCACGGGCGCATGCTCCTCGCCCACGGCACGATGGACGACAATGTCCACCTCGAGAACGCCATCGACCTCATCGGCGCCCTCCACCGCGCGAAGAAACCCTTCGACCTGATGATGTACCCCGGCAGCCGCCACGGCATCCGCTCGGGCCATTACGGGCCGCTGCAGATCGAGTTTATTGAGCGGTGGTTGCTCGGGGAGTGATCCGAAGCACGGGTGCCACGCATTGCCCGAAGGGCAACGCGTGCAGCTCGTTGCCCGACACCAACCACGCGTTGCCTTCGGCAATGCGTGGCACCCGTCTCCCCACCTCACCCGCCTACACTTCGGGCTATGCCCCTCCCCCGCATCGTCATCGTCGGCCGGCCCAATGTCGGCAAGTCCTCCCTGCTCAACATGCTGGCCAGGGAGCGGGTGTCGATCGTCGATCCCACCCCAGGCGTCACGCGCGACCGGGTGGCCACCGTCGTCAGCCTCCAAGGGCCGCTGAAGACCGAGGAGCCTCGCCTCGCCGAGGTCATCGACACCGGCGGCTACGGCGTCTACACCGCCGAGGGCGGGCGCTTCAATGAGATCGGCGAGGACCTCAGCCGCCTCTCCGGCGCCGTCGAGGAGCAGATCGGCTTCGCCGTGAAGGAGGCCGACCTCATCCTCTTCGTCGTGGACGCCCAGACCGGCCTCACCGCCCTCGACGAGACCTTCAGCGCCGTGCTGCGCGAGAAGCTTGCCCACGCCGGCGACCGCGACATCCCGATCCTCGTCATCGCCAACAAGACCGACGGCGAGGGGTGGGAGCCCCACGCCTACGAAGCCGCGGCCCTGGGCTTCGGCTCGCCCCTGCCCGTCTCAGCGAAGAACAAATACCGCCGGCGCGCGTTCATCGAGGCCCTCTTCGAGCGCACCCCCGCCGCCCGGAACGCCGAGCGCGAGGCCGACCCGGCCATGAAGCTCGCGATTGTCGGCAAGCGCAACGCCGGCAAGTCGAGCATCGTCAACGCCCTGGCCGGCCACAACAGGGTGATCGTCAGCGAGATCGCCGGCACCACGCGTGACGCCGTCGATGTGCGCTTCGAGATCGACGGGCGCATCTGCATGGCCATCGACACCGCCGGCGTCCGGAAGCGCAAGAGCATCCCCGACCGCGTCGAGTGGTTCGCGCGCGACCGGGCCATGCGCAGCATCGAGCGCTGCGATGTGGCCCTGCTCGTCATCGACGCCACCGAGCCGGTCAGCCAGGTCGATAAGCAGCTGACGCAGGAGATCCACGAGCGCTTCAAGCCCTGCGTCATCGTCGTGAACAAGTGGGACCTCGCCCGCAACCGCAAGACCAAGCACGGCCAGCCGGTGACGCCCGACGACTATCTCGACTACCTCTCGAAGGAACTGACCGGCCTGCCCCGCTCGCCGATCATCTTCACGAGCGCTGTTGAGAATGAAGGCCTGCTCGATGTCATCAAGGTCGCCTTCGAGCTCCACGACCAGGCCCAGACCCGCCTCTCGACCGGCGAGCTCAACCGCACCTTCAAGGAGATCCTCGAAGAGCGCGGCCCGTCGTCCAAGCTCGGGCGCGTCGCGAAGATCTACTACGCCACCCAGGTCGCGGTCGGCCCGCCCACCTTCGTGCTGGTCGTCAACAACCCCGACCACTTCACCGACCAGTACCAGCGGTACATCTTGAACCGCATCGCCGAGCGGACACCATTCGAGGAGGTCCCCGTGCGTCTGATCTTCCGCCAGCGCCAGCGCGCGACGCTGCAGGAGCTCAAGAGCGGCGCCCACCGTGCAGGCAAGGCCGGGACCGACAACGAGGGCTTCGCCGAGATCGACCTCGACGACGAGTCGTTCGAGGATTGACATCTTCCCGGGTTTGGCGCCCCTTGTGTCCGGGCATCCCCGAGGTACGATACATCATGCCCCCCGAGCGAAGCGACGAGTCCGCGCGCCGGCAACGCGCCAGTGACAAGGCCAGGGCCGTGTCCCTCGCCGAGCTGGGCGCCTCCTCCGACGCGACGGAGTTCTACAGCCCCATCCCCGACGGCTACCAGCGCGGACGACACAAGTTCGTCGTCGTCATGGGCACCGTCATGAGCGGCCTCGGCAAGGGCATCTTCTCCTCGTCGCTCGCCAAACTCTTCCGAGACAAGAACCTCACGGTCGCCCCCATCAAGATGGAGGGCTACCTGAACATCGACTCCGGCACGCTCAACCCGTACCGGCACGGCGAGGTGTTCGTCCTCGACGACGGCACCGAGTGCGATATGGACCTGGGCACCTACGAGCGCATGCTCGATCAGAACCTCTCGCGCCAGAACTTCGTCACCAGCGGCCAGATCTACAGCGACATCCTGCAGCGCGAGCGCGAGGGGGGCTACCTCGGACGCGATGTGCAGATGATCCCCCATGTCACCGGCGAGGTGAAGCGCCGCCTCCGCCAGCTCGCCATGCGCGGCGACGGCACGCGACCCGCCGATGTCGTCTTCGTCGAGGTCGGCGGCACGGTGGGGGACCACGAGAACGCCTTCTACATCGAGGCCCTCCGCGAGCTGGCCTTCGAGGAGGGCGAGCACTCCACCTGCTTCGTCGCCCTTACCTATGTCATCGAGCCGCCCGCCCTCGGCGAGCAGAAGAGCAAGGCCGCCCAGCTGGGCGTGAAGCGACTCCTCGAAGCCGGCGTGCAGCCCCAGGTCATCGCCTGCCGCAGCAGCCGCCCGGCGACGGCGTCGGTGCTGCAGAAGATCGCGATGTTCAGCAACGTGCCGATGAACCGCGTCTTCAGCATGCACGACCGCCCCTCGATCTACACGATCCCGGAGGCGATGCGCGAAGCGGGCCTCGATCGCGAGATCCTCTCGATCCTGAACATGCACGACCGCGTGGACGCCGGCGCCGAGGACCGCGCCCGCGTTCGCTGGCTCGATTTCGTGCGTCGCCTCACCGCGCCGAAGCGGCGCAGCGTCTCGATCGGCCTGCTCGGCAAGTACACCTCGCTGCGCGACGCCTACGCCTCGATCGAGAAGGCCGCCGAGCACTGCGGCGCCCATCTCGGCGCCGCGGTCGATTTCCAGTGGATCGAGACCAGCGAGATCACCGACGCCAATGTCGCCCAGCGCCTCGAAGGCCTCGACGGCGTCATCGTGCCCGGCGGCTTCGGGCGGCGCGGCGTCTCCGGCAAGATCGCCTGCGTGAAACACTGCCGCGAGCAGCGTGTGCCCTTCCTGGGAATCTGCCTCGGCTTCCAGGTCGCCGTCATCGAATACGCGCGGAATGTCGTCGGTCTTCAAACCGCCGACAGCACCGAGTTCAACCCCGACGCCACCGACCCGGTCATCAGCGAACTGCCCGAGCAGAAGGCCATTGAGCAACTCGGCGGCACCATGCGCCTGGGCGGGCAGGATGTCGTCCTCACCCCCGGCTCCCTCGCCAGCCGCCTCTACGCCGGCAGCGAGCAGATCCGCCAGCGCTTCCGCCACCGCTACGAGGTCGACCCCGCGTACATCGATCGACTCGAGGACGCCGGTTTGCACTTCACCGGGCGCCACCCCGAGCACCCGATCATGCAGGTGCTCGAACTCGAGCAGCACGCCCACCCGTATTTCGTCGCGGCCCAGTACCACCCGGAGCTCACCGGACGCCCGCTCCGCCCCCAGCCGCTCTTCATGGGTCTGCTCGGGGCCGCCCTGCGACGCCAGGACCCGGGGTGCGAGCTCCCCGAACCGTGGTCCTCGATCCTCGCCCCCGCCGCCGCGCCCGGCGTGGCGAAGGAAAACGCCTCCGTCGGCTGAGTCAAAATCCGGCCTCCAGAGCCGGATTGCGACGACCGACGAAAATTTTGACCACAACTGACGAACTTCGGCGAACCTTTCCGGACCTCATAGCGGACACTGGGATGACAGCGTCGCTCGCCGGGCCTCGGAGGGGGCCCGGAGCGAGCGGCCTCAGCCAGGCGGTGTGTGCGGTCGGCGATGCGGTCTGTTCAACGCATCCCCGACCAGCCCGACCCGCGGCGTCCCAGCCGCGGGATAGACACAGCCGGGCCCGTCGTGGATGTGTTGTGAACCTCTCTCTCCTCCTCAGGCGCGGCGGCCCGGCTGTCGTTTCGACATCCGGTGTGGGAGGAGAGCCGCTCAGAGCTCGTGCACGGCGCTGTTGATCGCCTCGACCGTCTTCTTCGCATCGCCGAAGACCATCAGCGTGTTGTCCGCGACGAACAGCTCGTTCTCCACGCCCGCGTACCCCGCCGCCATCGACCGCTTCAGCACGAAGACCGTCTGCGCCTTGTCGACATCGACGATCGGCATCCCGTAGATCGGGCTGTCCGTCGCGTGGCGGGCCGCGGGGTTCACGACATCGTTGGCGCCGATCACCAGCGCCACATCGCAGCGTGAGAGCGCGGCGTTGGCGTCCTCGAGTTCGAGCAGTTGCTCGTAGGGCACATCCGCCTCCGCCAGCAGCACGTTCATGTGCCCCGGCATCCGCCCGGCGACCGGGTGCATCGCGTAGAGCACCTCGACGCCCTTCTCTTCGAGCGTGCGCGCCATGTCGCGCACCGCGTGCTGCGCCTGCGCGACGGCGAGGCCGTAGCCGGGCACGACCATCACCGCGCGCGCCCCGTCGAGCATGATCGCGACATCCTCGGGCCCCGCGCTCTTCACCACGCCCGTATCGCTCGTCTGCCCGGCCGTGCCGGCGGAGTCCGCCGTGCCGACGCCGGCGAACATCACGTTCCGCACCGAGCGGTTCATCGCCTTGCACATGATGAAGGTCAGGATGAGCCCGCTCGCGCCGACCAGCGCGCCGGCGACGATCAGCGCCTTGTTCTGGATCGTGAACCCCGCCGCCGCCGCCGCGAGGCCCGAATACGAGTTCAGCAGCGACACCATCACCGGCATGTCGGCGCCGCCGATGGGCAGGGTGATGGCGAGCCCGAGCACCAGCGCCGCGCCGGCGATAAGCGCAAGCGCCGGCCACGGTCCGCCGCCGACGGTCAGCCATACGACGCCGGCGACGCCCGCGGCGAGCAGCCCGGCTGTCGCCACCGCCTGCGCCGGAATCTTCACCGGCTTCCCGCTGATCGTGCCGTTGAGTTTGCCCGCCGCGACGAGCGAGCCGGTGAAGGTGACGCATCCGATCAGCGCGCTGACGCCCATCGCGACCAGGCCCTGGCCGCTGAATGCCTCGCCCCCGGCCGCGTGCTCGCGCAGCCACACGCCCCCGGCCCCCAGCGCGCTCGCGGCGCCGCCGAAGACGTTGAACAGCGCCACCCACTGCGGCATCTGCGTCATCTGCACACGCACCGCGAGCACCGCGCCAATGGCCGAGCCCACCAGCACACCCGCGAAGGCCAGCACGAGCATCTGTGGGTCGCGCACTGCGAACGTGGCCACCACCGCCACGAGCATGCCGGCCGACGCCATCGCGTTGCCGGCGCGCGCCGTCTTCGGGCTGCGCAGGCGCTTGATGCCGAGGATGAAGAGGATCGCCGCGACCAGGTACGAAAGATCGCGGATCACCTGCAGCGTGGCGCCGTCTTCGGGCATGGACCGCGTCTCCCGCCTCAGCGGCGCTTGAACATCCGCAGCATGCGGTCGGTGACGAGGAACCCGCCGACGACGTTCACCGTCGCCAGCACGATCGCGACGAACCCCACCCACGGCGCCGCGCCCGAATCGCCCGACGCCAGCACGATCGCCAGCGCGCCGACGATCGTGATCCCGCTGATCGCGTTGCTCCCGCTCATCAGCGGCGTGTGCAGCGTCTGCGGCACCTTCTGGATCAGCTCGACGCCGATGAACAGCGCCAGCACGAAC
>JBICHM010000113.1:0-3792 GCA_043101835.1 Phycisphaerales bacterium
CTCTTCCGATCTGCCCGGGCGAGAGGGAACCTGTCGGAGCAAGGGCCACCCGGCAGGTCACGTCTGGTCGCAGGTGCAGTTGAGCGCCGGCGACCAGGGGGATGACGGCGAGGCCCGGCCGTCAAAGCGCCTCGGCTCTTCTGAGTCGTGGTGTGGCAGAAGCCGCGGCCGTCCCACAAGAGGGCCGCGGCTTTTCTTCTGCGCCCGCGTCGCCCGGCGCCGCGCGCGCACGCTGGTACCATCCCGCGCATGATCGATCTGAAGCAGCTGCGTGAGGACCCGGAACGCTTCCGCGAGGGGGCGCGCCGGAAGGGCGTCGATGTCGATATCGATCGCATCCTCGACCTCGACGCCCGCCGGCGCGAGGCCATCGCCCGCCAGGAGTCCCTCCGCGCCGAGCAGAAGCAGATCGAGAAGGCCATCGGCCCCGAGATCGGCCGCCTCGCCGGTGCCATGAAGAAGGCCGAGGGCGCCGAACGCGAGCGCTTCGAACGCGAGCTCGCCGAGGTCAAGGCCAGGCCCGCCGCCCTCAAGGAGCGGGTGCAGGCGGCCGAGGCCGAGGTGCACGAGGCCGAAGCCCCGCTCCACGACCTCCTCCTCCAGGTGCCGCTTCCGCCGGACCCCGATGTGCCCGTCGGCGCCACGTCCGATGACAATGTCGAGATCCGGCGCTGGAGTCCCGACGGCTTCGACCCCGACAAGCCCTTCGAGGCCAGCCGCGGATTCAAGGCGCTGACCCACCTCGAACTCATTGAGAAGCACGGCCTCTGCGACTTCGAGCGCGGCGTGAAGATCGCCGGCGCTCGGTCGTACGTCCTCACCGGCGACGGCATGCTGCTGCACCAGGCGGCGCTGCGATTCGCCTTCGACTTCATGGTGCAGGAGCACGGCTTCCGCCCGACGAGCGCGCCGTGCCTCGTGCGCGAGGAGGGGATGGTCGGCACCGGCTTCTTCCCGGCGGGGCGCGATCAGGCGTACCTCATCGACGAATCCACGCGCGGCGGCGCGCAGGACCTCTACCTCGCCGGCACCGGCGAAGTCGGCCTCATGGCCCTGCACATGGACGAAATCCTCGACGAGGCCACGCTGCCCCGCACCTACACGACGGTCTCCACCTGTTTCCGGCGCGAGGCCGGCGCCGCGGGACGCGACACGGCGGGGCTCTACCGCATCCACCAGTTCGAGAAGGTCGAGCAGGTGGTGATCTGCCGCGCCGACGAGGCCGAGAGCCGCGCGTGGCACGCGAAGATGATTGGCTTTGTCGAGACGCTCCTGCAACGCCTCGAGCTGCCCTACCGCCTCGTGCAGTGCTGCACGGGCGACCTGGGCGTCAAGAACGCCGACATGGTGGATATCGAGTGCTGGATGCCCAGCCGCGGCCCGCTCGACGACGACGGGCGCGGGCGCGGCGCCTATTCGGAGACGCACTCCGCGTCGCGCCTTTATGACTTCCAGTGCCGGCGCCTGAACCTGCGCTACCGGGGTGAATCGACCGACGGCAAGCCGGTGATCTGCCACTCCCTGAACAACACGGTGCTCGCGAGCCCGCGCATCCTCATCGCGCTGCTCGAGATGCATCAGAACGCCGACGGCAGCGTGACGATCCCCGAGGCTTGGCGCCCCTCCATGCACGGGCGCGAACGCATCGGCTGCGCGTCGGGCGCATCGCCAGATGAAAAACGCCCCCGGACGCGAGGTCCGGGGGCGTTGTCGTTGCAGGGGCGGCGCAGCGTCAGTTCGACGCGACGGTGGTCGTCTTCTTCGGGCCGGTGTAGTTGCCCAGCTGGATGCTCAGGTCGGCCGAGTCCACGACGCCATCGCCGTTGAGGTCGCCGCGTCCGGTCTCCGGGTTCGTGCCCCAGAGGGCGAGCAGGGCGCCGATGTCCCCGCCGTCGATGTAGCCGTCCTGGTTCATATCGCCCATGAAGTCGTCGTGGGTCTTGATGGACCGGGTCGGGAAGACGGTCGGATCGTTGACGAGGTCGCAGTACCAGGCGATGCCGTACTCGATGTCACCGTCGAAGTAGTTGGTGAACTCGGTGCCGCGCGTGTTGAACTGGTCGAGCGAGTCGACGCCCGCGAAGCGGAAGCCGCCGAAGTCCCACTGCGTGCCTTCGTACACGATGCGGAGGAAGTAGGTGCCGGTGGGAACCTGTTCCTGGCCGGTGACGCGGATGATCTCGGTCTGCTCCCACTCACTCGTGGAGTTGCCGGTCAGGCGGTTGCCCGAACCATCGAAGTTCAGACGCCACAGCTCGAGGTTCAGCTTCTGGAAGTCGAAGCCGACGATGTCCACGAGGATGCCGGGGCTGTTGTTGAACAGGATCTCCGGACCCAGCGGGCCGGGCGGCGGCGGGGGATCGGGGTTCAGCGCTTCCTGGATGAAGTCGGTGTACCCCGAGAGGGTCTGGCCGCCGCCGATGGCGCCGAAGCCGCCCATGACCTGGGCGTTGCCGAGGCGACGGTAGGTGTTGATGCCGAAGACGCGGATCTCGGCGATCTGCACGCGCCCATCGGCCGGGCCGCCCATGCCGTCGCCGGAGTCGAACCACACGAAGGCCGGCGAGCCGGAATCACCCTCGCCGTGGAGCGTCTCACCGAAGATGGTGCGCCCGGCGCCGGCGTCGAAGTCGATGTTGCGGTTTCCAAGGCTCTGGCTAGAAAGATAGGGCCCCTCGATGAAGGGCGCGACCGGGCCATCGAAGTCGTACTCGTACGAGCCGGGGTTCACGACGTCGAGCAGGTTGCCGCCGACGCGCTTGGTGTTCGAAAGGATCGGCAGCGTCGCAGTGGACTCGAAGCCTTCATCGCCCTGCCCGGACTCGCCGTAGCCGGCGATGATGACCTCCGTGCCCGCCGAGGTCATGCCCGTCTGCGTGGGATAGACCCACACGCCGAGATCGGTGAGGTCGAGGTCGGTCGCGCCGTTCGCATTCTCCCGCAGCGTGATGACCGCGAGGTCGTTCTCGAAGCCTCGGTTCTGGCCGAGCGGCGTCAGCCCGATGCCGACGTATCCATCCGGGAAGACGATGCTCTCGGCGGCGCCGGTGTCGAAGACCACGGTCTGGAAGGTCGTGCCGCCCATGCCGTCGTCCACCTCGGCGCCGTTGAAGACGATGCGGAGGTCGGCGATCGCGGTGTCGCGCGTGCCGTTGTTGTCGGTGTCGAAGGGGTGCGCCGCGGTGAGAATCTGGCGCGGACCGATCGCGACGCCCGTGAACTTTCGCCCGATGCTCGGAATCTCGATGTAGCACACGCCGCGGAACGGGCTGCCGTTGTTCGGATCGACACGGTCCGCCGGCGTGTCGGAATCGGCCGGCGGGAAGGGGGGGTCGGTGGCGTCCGCGGCGACGAAGGCGCCGGCCATCACGGTCGGCTCGGCCGTCGGATCGCCCGTGGCGATGCCCGTGGTCTTCTTCTTGCGCTGCAGCGCGCCGTCCCAGGCCTCGATCTGCTCCAGCGCGCGCTGCGCGCTGGGAATGAACGGCGCGGTCTCCCGGATCGCCTTCTGCGTCTCGGGGTTGCTCATGAGGATGTCGCTGGCGACCTGCACGTTCTGCGGCTGGATGCTCGCCGCGAGCGCATCGACGACGCGCTGGTCGAGAATCATGCGGCGCTGCCAGGTCAGCGTGGCGCCGATGGTGCTTCCTTCGCTCACGAGCCCGATGGGGATGTCCAGCGTCCCCTTGCCGATCATGCCGTGGTCCCAGCCGGCGGAGTAGAGCTGGCCGCCGGTGGTGCCGCCGCCGCCGTTGGTGTTGGTCGAGGTGCCGCCGGTGCTGCCGGCGCCCC
>JBICHM010000114.1:0-6453 GCA_043101835.1 Phycisphaerales bacterium
AGCAGGAGGGCGTCCCCGGAACCGGCGAAATCCCGCTCAACCCCGACACCTGCTGGTCCATCGAACTGAACATCACCGACGCCATCCCCGAATGGGACGGGCAGGACATCCGCATCATGCTCGAAGAAGACGCCGTCTTCGACGGGCGCGCCTGCGAGTACCTCGACGGGCGTCAGACCCAGCTCCTGCTCATCCCGCGCCAGCCGGCGCCCTGAATCGGCGTACACTCCTCACCAGCGATGCAACCACTCGTCGGCGTCATCATGGGATCCCGATCCGACTGGGAGACGATGCGCCACTGCGCCGAGATTCTCGCCGCCCTCAACATCCCCCACGAGACGAAGATCGTCTCCGCACACCGCACCCCCGACCTGCTCTTCGAGTACGCGTCGAGCGCCGCCGATCGAGGCCTGCGCGTCATCATCGCCGGCGCCGGCGGCGCCGCGCACCTCCCCGGCATGTGCGCCGCGAAGACCCCCCTCCCCGTCCTCGGCGTCCCGGTCGAGAGCAAGGCCCTCTCCGGCATGGACAGCCTCCTCTCCATCGCCCAGATGCCGGGCGGCGTCCCCGTCGGCACGATGGCCATCGGCAAGGCCGGCGCGATAAACGCCGCGCTCCTCGCCGCCCGCATCCTCGGCGCCAGCGACGACGCCGTCCGCGCGACGGTCGAACGCCACATGGCCGACCAGACGAAGCGCATCCTCGACGACAGCGCGAAGGGGCTCGACGGATGATCGTCGGCGTCGTCGGCGCCGGACAGCTCGGGCGCATGCTCGCGCTCGCCGGCCTCCCCCTCGGACTGCGCTTCCGCTTCCTCGACCCCAACAACGATGCCTGCGCCCGGCGCGTCGGCGACCTTGTCACCAGCCCCTTCGACGACGCGCAGGCGCTCGCGCGCTTCGGCGAAGGCCTCGATGTCGCAACCTACGAGTTCGAGAACGCCTCCGCCGACTCCGTCCGCGCACTCGCCGAACGCGTTCCGGTCCGGCCCGGCGCCGAAAGCCTTCGCGTCACCCAGGATCGCGTGCTCGAAAAGCAGTTCTTCGAGGACGCCGACCTGCCCGTCGCGCCGTGGGCGCCCGTCGAATCGCTCGACGACCTGATCAGCGCGATCGACACCGTCGGCGCCCCAGGTGTGCTCAAGACACGCACCGGAGGCTACGACGGCAAAGGCCAGGCACGAATCGGGCGCACGGAAGATGCCCGCGCCGCCTGGGCCGCCATCGGCGAGCGCCCCGCCATCTACGAACGCTTCGTCGAGTTCGACCGCGAGGTTTCACTCATCTTCGTGCGCTCGGCGCATGGCGAGACCGCGGCCTATCCCCTTGTCGAGAACACCCACATCGGCGGCATCCTCGCGCGAACCGACGCCCCGGCGCCGCGCGTCACCGAGGCGATGCAGCGCGACGCCGAAACGCGCGTCAGCGCACTCGCCGCGCGCCTCGACCACATCGGCGTGCTCACCGTGGAGTTCTTCGAGGCCGGCGGACGCCTCATCGCCAACGAAATGGCGCCGCGCGTCCACAACAGCGGGCACTGGACCATCGAGGGCGCCGAGACCAGCCAGTTCGAAAATCACCTCCGCGCCATCCTCGGCTGGCCCCTCGGCGCCACCAACTGCCGGGGCCCAAGCCGCATGCTCAACTGCATCGGCGACACGCCCGCGCCGGACGCCGTCTGCGCCATCAGCGCCGCCCACCTGCACCGCTACGAGAAGGCCGCCCGACCCGGTCGGAAGGTCGGCCACATCACGCTGACCGGCGCCGACGAGGCCGCCCTCGACAGCGCTCAACACGCCGTCGCCGCGGCCATTGGCCCGGCCTGCTGCCCCGCCCTCCAGACCTGAACCCGCCCCAGCGACCCGTGAGACGGATTTTCGTGATTCCGGAATATATCTGTTGTCACATCTATTGTTGCAACATAGAGTACGTCCATGCCCTCCGACCCCGCCAACCCGACCCGCCCCACCGGCCTCGCCGCCGAGATCGGCAAGCGCCGGCCGTTCGAACTGCTCGAAGAGGAGGTCTATCTCAATCTCCTCCGCACCCAGGAGCGCCTCTCGCGCCCCTTCGCCGCCCTCTTCCGCGAGCACGGCCTGAGCGAGCCGAAGTACAACGCGCTGCGCATCCTCCGCGGCCATGGCGCCGGCGGCGCCCCGATCCAGCGCATCGGCGCGGAGATGGTCGCCAGCCATCCCGACATCACGCGCCTCATCGACCGCCTCGAAGCCGACGGCCTCGTCGAGCGGGCGCGCGACGATGGCGACCGACGACGCGTGATCGTCCGCCTCACCAGCGAGGGGCGCAGCCGCGTCGACGCGCTCGACGAACCCCTCGCGCGACTGCACCACAGCCAGTTCGGCGCGATGTCGCGCGACGACCTCGAACGCCTGAACCAGCTCCTGCTCGCGGCCCGCGCCTCCGCCGCAGCAGCGACCGTCCCCGAAGAACACACCAACGGAAGGAGCAAACGATGACGACCACGACAAACGATGTCCGCGCACGGGTGAACGACATGCTCGACTACATCTCGAGCGGTCGAATCCTCGAAGCGATGACGGAGTTCTACCACGACGACGCCGCGATGCAGGAGAACACCAAGCCCCCCACCGTCGGGCTCGACGCCAACATCGAGCGTGAGAAGCAGTTCCTCGCCAATGTGAAGGAGTTCAAGGGCTTCAACGCGAAGGCCGTCGGCGTCGATGGCGACACCGCGCTCGTCGAGAGCGTGCTGGAGTTCATCGCGCAAGACGGCGCCGAGGTCTCGCTCCAGCAGGTCTCGGTGCAGCGTTGGCGCGACGGCAAGATCGCCCACGAGCGCTTCTACTACGACAGCGCCGGCTGAACCACCCGATTCTCCCCTCCGGCGCCCCGCGATCGCCCCACAGCGACGCGGGGCGTCTTTGCGCGCTCACCCGCCGCCGCGCAGCTCGCGACAGAGCGTCTCGAACGTGCCCAGCACCGCCGGCGACTCCGGATCGGCGTCCGGCGGCGGCTGCAGGTCGATGTACGAGCCATCGGGCTGCAGCTCCCACGCGTTCCGCCGATCGGCGTCGTTGGCCTGCAGCACGCGAAGAATCCGCCGGCGCGCCTCGCGATCATCAACGGGCGCCGCGACCTCGACCCGGTCGTTCAGATTCCGGCTCATCCAGTCCGCGCTGGAGAGGTACCACTCGCCGTCGAGCGGGTCCTCCTGCCCGGCCGCGAAGTGGAAGATGCGCGAGTGCTCGAGGAACCGCCCGATGAAGCCCCGCACCGTGATGTTCTCGCTCAGCCCGGGCACGCCGGGACGCAGGCAGCAGAACCCGCGCACGACCAGGTTGATCCGCACGCCCGCGCGGCTCGCCCGGTACAGGCGCTCGATGATCCCGCGATCCTCAAGCTGGTTCATCTTCGCGTGGATCCGCGCCGGACGCCCCGCCTCCGCATTGGCGATCTCGCGATCGATCAGCTCGTAGAAGCGCGGACGCATCGCCTGCGGCGCCACGATCAGACGCTTGTACTGCAGGTTGAATGCGCGACCCGTCAGATGATTGAAGAGCGTGACGACATCGTCACAGATGTCCGGATCGCACGTCAGCAGACCGAAATCCGTGTACAGCTGCGCCGTGCCGGAGTGGTAGTTGCCCGTGCCCAGGTGCGCGTAGGAGCGCAACCCGTCGCCCTCACGCCGCACGACGAGGGAGCACTTGCAGTGCGTCTTCAGCCCGACGACGCCGTAAGCCACGTGCACGCCGTGCTTCTCTAGCTGGCGCGCGAACCGCACGTTCTTGTCCTCATCGAATCGCGCCCGAAGCTCCACCAGGCACGCAACCTGCTTGCCCTCCTCGGCCGCGTGAATGAGGCTCTCGATGAAGGGCGAATCGCGGCTCGTGCGGTAGAGCGTCTGTTTGATCGCCAGCACCTGCGGGTCCGACGCCGCCTTCTCGATGAACCGCTCCACCGAGTCGGTGAACGACTCATACGGGTGATGCACGATCACATCGCGCTCGCGGATGATCGAGAAGATGTCGCGCGCATCGTCGCGCAGCCGAACCGGCACGACCGGTCGCCACGGCGGGTCCTTCAGATCCGGCCGGTTCACGCCGAGCGCTTCGAAGAAGTCGTTGTACTCGAGCGGGCCGGGCCGGATGTAGACATCCTGCTCCTCGAGCTCCAGCTCCTCCATCAGCAGGTCGAGAATCGCCAGCGACGGATCGGGCCCCACCTCGATGCGCACCGGCTCCGCGAACCGACGCATCCGCAGCGCCGATTCGACGTGCTCGAGCAGATCCTCGTAGTCCTCGCCCTCGCTCTCGACACCCGTGCTGCGCGTCACGCGGAAAGGCAGCACCTCGACGACCTGCGTGCCCGGAAAGACATCGTCGAGATTGTTGATGATCACCTGCTCGAGCAGCACGAACCGGATGTCGCTCGAATCGGTGATCGTCCCGATCGGCCCCGACGCCGGCACGCTCACCAGCCGCGGCAGCGCATCGGGCACCTTCAGGCGCGCGAACAGCTTGTCACCCTGCCCCGGCGCCGACACCAGCACGCCCAGGCTCTCCGAGAGGTTGGAAATGAACGGAAAGCGATGCCCCGGGTCAACCGCCAGCGGCGTCAGCACCGGGAACACGTTCCGCCGGTGCCAGTCCGCAAGACGCGCCTGGTCATCCGGCGAGAACTCCCGGTACCCGAGGATGCGCACGCCGCGCTCGGCAAGCGCCGGACGCACCTGCCCCTCAAAGCACGCCGCCTGACGCAGCTGCATCTCCATGACCCGCTCGCGCGCCGCCTGCAGCACCTGCACGGCGCTCATCCCGTCATGCGACGGCAGATCGACGCCGGCCTTTAGGCGTCGCTTGAACAGCGCCACCCGCTTCATGAAGAACTCGTCGAGATTCGACGCGCAGATCGCGAGGAACTTCAGGCGCTCCAGCGGCGGCACCTCGGGATTCTCGGCCTCGGCGAGCACGCGCCGGTTGAACTCCAGCCACGAGAGGTCGCGCCCGAGCAGGTTCGCCGGCGCGCCGAGATCCGCCAGATCGGGCGCCGGCCCCGCGCCGGACCGGCGCGCAGCGCCCGTCGCGTCGTCGGTCAGGCGCAGCGACGGCGCACCCTCCCGATGCGGCAGACTCCCCGAATCGTGCATCCCGTTCATCTCCCGAACAGACGGCGAGGCCGCCCGCGGGGCATTCTCAGCCCCCCACGCAAACCGGACAAGGCATGGTGTCGGCCGCGCTGCCGCCCCGCATCACCCCGCGGCGTCGGAGCGACAATCTTCACGCCATCCTCACCCATCCGCCCCGCGCAGGCGTCGCGGGCGGACGCCATTCCACCCCGGTAGAGTCGCCGGATGCGCCCCCCTGAACATGCGGACATCGCGGTCGTCGGCGCCGGCGCCGCGGGGCTCATGGCCGCAATCAGCGCAGGACGCATCGCTCGCGCTCCAGGAAGCGTCGTCGCACTCGACGGCGCACGAACCCTTGGCGCGAAAATCCTCGTCGCCGGCGGCGGGCGCTGCAATGTCACCCACCACCAGGTGCGCCCCGACGACTTCGCCGGCTCCTCCCGCAACGCCATCGCCAAGGTGCTGCGCCAGTTCACCGTCGCGCAGACCATCGACTTCTTCCGCGAGTACGCCGTCACGCTCAAGCGTGAGGACACCGGCAAACTCTTCCCCACCACCGACAAGGCGCGCACCGTGCTCGATGCGCTCCTCGGCGCCGCACATGACGCCGGCGTCGCGATCGTCCACCCCTGGCGCGTCGACGCCGTCGAGCGCGCCGGCGATGAGTTCCGCATCCTTGGCGCCGACGGCGCGTGCGCCGCCCGGCGCGTCGTCATCGCCACCGGCGGACGAAGCCTCCCCAAGAGCGGCTCCGACGGCCATGGCTACGACATCGTCCGCGCCCTCGGCCACACCACCACCGAGCGCATCTTCCCCGCGCTCGTCCCCCTCACGCTGCCGAAGGACCATTTCCTCTGCGCCCTCTCCGGCCTCACCCTGCCCGCGGCGCTCGAGGTGCGAGCCGCCACCGGCAAGCGATTGGCCCGCTTCGAGGACAGCCTCCTCTGCGCGCACTTCGGCCTCAGCGGTCCCGCAGCACTCAACATCAGCCGATACCTGACCGACGCCAGGCGCGACGACCCGGGCGCCGCCCTCGTCATCAACTGGCTCCCTGGCGATTCCTTCGACACCGCCGATGCGTGGCTCGCCGCCGAGCAGAAGCGCGCCTGCGCAACGATCCTCCGCGAGCGCATCCCCGAGCGCCTCGCGCGAGCGCTCTGCGACCAAGCCGGCGCCGACGCGTCAACGCCGCCCAACGCGCTCCCGCGCGAGCGCCGGCGCGCGCTGACGCGCCTCCTCGTCGAAACACCCGCGCCCGTCACCGGCGATCGCGGCTACACGCACGCCGAAGTCACCGCCGGCGGCGTGCCGCTCACCGAAATCCACCTGGCGACCATGGAGTCG
>JBICHM010000115.1:0-12717 GCA_043101835.1 Phycisphaerales bacterium
GTGTCGTCGTTCGGGTGTCCCAGTGCTCGCGCACGTGGCTCTTTACTTCCCCGTCGGGATCCACGCCGCGAGGATGTCGCGGGCGGCCTGCAGGTCCTTCTTCGAGATCATCTCGGTGACTGTGTGGATGTAGCGCGTGCCCACCACCACGCCCGCGGCCCGCGCGCCGCTGCGCGCCCGCTGGCCCGCCGCGCCGTCCTGGCCGCCCTTGGCGAGCACCGTGCGCTGGTGCGGGATGCTGTTGTTCTTCGCCACCGACTCCAGCTCATCGACGAGCGACTCATCCGCGATAAAGGAGCCGTCCATCACATGCAGGCCAAAGCCCTCGCCCTGCTTCGTGACGCGCTCTTCATCGGGCACGCCGGGCGTGTCGCAGGCGAGGGTGACATCGATGCCGATTGCGATGTCGGGGTCGATGTCGAAGGAGGATGTGATGGCGCCGCGGAGGCCGACCTCTTCCTGCACCGTGAAGGCGACATGCACCTCACAGGCGTGGTTCGCGTTGTCGTTCTTGAGCGCCCGCACCGCCTCGATGCCCAGCCAGCAGGCGACGCGGTTGTCGAGCGCCTTGCTGACGAGCTTCTCGCCCATCTCGCGGAAGGGCTCGTCGAGCACGACCATGTCGCCGATGCGCACGCGCCGCTTCACTTCGTCCGCCGGCAGGCCGGTGTCGAGGAAGAACTCCTTGATCTCAGGGACCTTCTTCTTGTCCTCGTCGCTGGCGATATGGATCGGGCGCCCGCCGGGGTTCATGACCGCGTGGATGTCGCCGTCCTTCGCGCAGATAAGCACGCGCCGCGAGAAGAGGTTGCGCGTGTCGAACCCGCCGACGGGGTTCACGCGCAAGTAGCCCTTGTCATCAACGTGATTGACGAGGAACCCGATCTCGTCCATGTGGCAGAGCAGCAGGACGCGCGTCGGGCGCTTCTCGCCGCCGGCCTTCGAGTTGCGCCGGCACAGCAGGTTGCCCATCGGGTCCTGGCGGACCTCATCGAAGAGGCCGTCGATCTCCTTCCGGATCAGGTCGCGCACGCGCGTCTCGCGTCCGGGGACGCCGGGGGTCTCGCAGAGGCGCTTGAGGAGGTCGATGTTCACAGTGGTGCTCCCTCGGGGATCGCGCCCGCGCCACGGGCCGGGCGGGGCGCGTAGAGTCGTCTTCCTGCCAGAAACGAGGGAGCAGCATGGCCCGCGTGAGTCCGCTTCGCAACCTGCACGACGCCGCCGAGGCGGAGACGATTCCCTACGCCGCGTCCGGCGCGGGGCCGGTGGAGATCGTCGGGACCTTCGGCCAGCTCGAACTGGAATACGCCGCGATCCGCCGGGGCGGCGCGCTCTTCGACCTGCCCCACCGCGCGACGCTGGTCGTCACCGGCGAGGAGGCGATGGACTTCCTCGGTCGCATGCTCACCCAGCGCCTCGACGACCTCGCCCCATGGCGAGCGCGCCGGTCCTTCTGGCTCAGCCGCCAGGGGCGCGTGGACGCCGACCTGCGCGTCGTCCGGCTGCCGGACCGCATCCTGCTCGATGTCGATATCCACGCGGCCCAGCGCACGAAGGAGACGCTGGAGTCCTACATCATCACCGAGGAAGTGACGATCGCCGACGAGACGGCGCAGCGCCACGGCCTCGCCCTCCACGGCCCGCGCGCCGCCGGCCTGCTCGCGGCCTGCGCGTCCGATGGCGCCGGCGACATCGAATCACTCGAGGATGGGCAGGTCGCGCGTTGTGTCATCGACAGCGTCGAGGTTCTCGTCGACCGCCAGGACGCCCTCGCCGTGCCCGGCTTCGAGATGCACATGGCCGCCGACGACGCCGAGCGCGTGTGGACGCGCCTCTGCGAGGTCGGCATGGCGCCGGAGGGCCAGTCCACCCCCCACCGCCTGCGCCCCGCGGGGTGGCACGCCTTCAACACGGCGCGTGTCGAGGCGGGGTGGCCGGTCTATTACCTCGACTTCGGCCCCGACAGCCTGCCCCACGAGACGGGCGTCGTGCACGACCGCGTGTCATTCAAGAAAGGCTGCTTCCTCGGGCAGGAGGTCGTCGCCCGCATGGAGGCTCGCGGCGCGGGGAAGCAGATCCTCGTCGCGATCAAGCTCGATGCGCCGCCGCACGACGCGTCGAGCGGGCGTCCGATGCAGCCGATCACCGGCGAGGCGGTGCTCGATGCCGAGGATCCGACGGGAAAGCCCATCGGCGTCGTGACCAGCAGCGTGCAAAGCCCGATGCTCGGCGATGCGCCGATCTGCTTCGCGCAGGTCAGTCGCAAGAAGAGCGACGCGAGCACGCTGGTGCTCGTCGAAGCGCAGGGCGCGCGGATGCCGGGAGAGATCCAGGCGTCGCTTTCGTTTCTGAAACCGGTCGGCAGCGCGGGCTGAGTCAGGCGCGCGGGTCGTCGAGGTCGGCGTAGGACTCGCAGACCATGCTCTCCCCCTCGGCGCGCCGCAGCGGCGCCCGCTCGCGCAGGGCTTCTGCGCGCAGGAGGCGGAGGGTGGACTCGAGCCGTCCCGCGGCCCCCTCCTGGCTGCTGCGCCGGCCGCCCGACTGCGCGGCCAGATCCCGCGCGATGCCGGCCATCAGGCGCTCGACGAGCCAGGCGCGCAGCGGGGCGTCGCCGGCGTATCGGCGAAGATCCACCGTGGCGCGCTCGCCGGCGATCGTGGCTTCCTCAACTTCCGCGAGCAGGCGCCGGGCGCGAAGCACGGCGTGGCGGCCGGTGTGAAAGGACATTCCGGCACGAACGAGGGCCCGCTCGGCCCGACGCCGGAGCAGGTCCCAGGCGGCGGAATCACCATCGATGCAGGCCGCGGCGAGAGCGACGTCCGCCAGGTGCAGCACACCGGCGACCGCGGGCCGCAGGTGCTGGGGGCGCATGGCCTCGCGCAGGTGGCGGATGACGCGGTCCGGCGGGACGCCGAGGGCGAGGTGGGCGGTGTCGGCCTCGCCCATGGCGCGGAAGTAGCCGGCGCGGGCCGCGCGTTCGAAGGCGCGGACATTGCGGGCCAGGCGCTCATCGCCGGTCGATTCAGCCGCGCGAGCCGCCGGGGCTGTCCGGTCGGGGCGCGGGATGTCGGTTGCCACGATGCTCATCGACAGGTTCCACCCGAGATGCGCCGCCAATCCGACGCGTGCGAGCCGGCCCGCTCCGCGCGACCGTGTTCGACGCCCGTCCGCGTCGGCGGACAGCTTGAAGACTACCACACGGCGCAGGCCACGCGCCGTGCGGGTCGCGAGGATACGGCAGGCTGGGCAAGATTTCGTCGCCGGGCGGCGTGGCGCGCTCCGATAGCATCCCCGGATGTCGTCGACTACGCCCGAGAACCTGCAGGGGGACTCCCCGGAAGTCGTGGCGCGCCCCGAGCCGCTGCTCCGTGTTCGGGATCTCCGAACGTGGCTTCCGGGACGCGACGGGCGCGTGCGCCGTGCGGTCGATGGTGTTTCACTGGACCTGGGTCGCGCTGATTCGCTCGGTCTTGTCGGGCCGTCGGGGTGCGGGAAGACGACGCTTGCGCGCACCGTGCTGGCCCTCGAGCGCGCAACTGACGGCCGCGTGGAGTTCGACGGCGTCAGCGTCTTCGACGCGCCGCCTCGCGAGCAGCGCCGGTTGCGCCGGCGGATGCAGATCGTGTTTCAGGATCCGGCCGGCAGCCTCGACCCGCGCATGCGCATCTGGAAGAGCGTGTCGGAGGCGCTTGAGGTCCACCGGATCGTCAGCGGCAGGCGCGCGTTGCGCGATCGCGCGGCGGCGCTGCTCGAACGCTGCGGCCTGGACGCCTCGGCCCTCGACCGCTACCCCCACGAGTTCTCAGGCGGGCAGCGCCAGCGCATCGCGATCGCGCGCGCCCTCGCGCCGGACCCCGCGCTGCTGGTCTGCGACGAGCCGACGAGCGCGCTGGATGTCAGCGTGCAGGCGCAGGTGCTCAACCTCCTGCAGGACCTGCGATGCGAGCGCGGTCTGGCGATGCTCTTCATCAGCCACGACCTTGCGGTCGTCGCGCACATGTGCGAGCGCGTCGCCGTGATGGAGGCCGGCAGGATCGTGCGGAAGGGCGCGGCGCGCGAGGTGCTCGCGAGCGCGTTCACCCCCACCAGCGGCGCGCCCACAGCGCGATGTTGAGCATCGGCCAGGCGAGACGCCACGCGGCGCCGGGGTCGCGCGCGACGCTCTCGATCGCCGCGGGTGTGAAGAGCTCGGCGACGACTTCGCTCTGGCGCACCGCGAAGCGCTGCGGGCGCAGCCATTCCTGGAAGGGCAACGGGAAGGAGGCCTTGGGCCGATCGGCGACGCCGGGGGGGAGTTTCGTGCGGAAGGCCTCGCGCAGCGCGATCTTCGTACGGACCTGCGTTGCGACCGCGGCGCCGCCCGTGCCCTCGAGCGTCTCGCGCCCGGGGTCGAACTTCACCGACATCGGCATCGCCTCGGCGACGGCGCAGATGCGCTTGTCGGCGAAGGGCGTGCGCCCCTCGACGCTCGCGAGCATGGTGGCCGAGTCGAGGCGCTGGAGGAGCCCGGTGAGGTTGACGCGGCGCAGAAAGCGCAGGTGCGCATCGACCGGGCCCGCCCGATCACCGACCTCCTCGATGCAGCGACTGAACTCGCCCCGGTACTGACCGATGAGGGCTTCGTCATCGTCGAGCAGGCGCCAGACGTGCTCGTTGAAGACGGCGCTCTTGGCGCTGGTCGGAAGCCAGGCGTTGGATTCGAGCTGGAACACGCCGCCGGCGAGCGGGTCGGCGCTGGGCGTTGTCGCGAAGCTCCAGGCGCTGGTCATGGGCGGCTCGTACCCGGCGAAGAGCTCATCGGCGCCCTCGCCGCTGATGGTGACGATGCAGCCGTCCTCGCGCAGTCGCGAGGCGACGGCGTAGATCGCCGTCTCATTCGGCGTCGAAAGCGGCACGCCGGTGCGCTCGATCATGGTCGACCACAACTCGGTGAAGCGGCGCTCGGTGAGCGCGGCTTCGGCATGGCGCGTCCCGATCACCTCACTGGCCCGACGCGCCCACGAGAGATCGTCGATCGGCGCCTCGTCCGGATCGATGCGCACGCGCTCGGCGCCGGCGCAGTAGGTGCGGAGCGTGCGGAAGCGCGGGCGCGCGAGCATCGTCGTGATCGTGCTGTCGAGACCGCCGGAGAGCAGCGCGCAGGTCGGCACGTCCGATCGGAGGTGCAGCTTGACCGATCGCTCCAACTCCTCGCGCACGAGGGCCGCAGCGTGGGACTCGTCGATGTCGTCCCCCACCGCCTCACCCGTCCAGTGGTCGTCGAGCGAGATAGCCAAATCGTCGCCCGAGCAATCGCACACCAGCGACTGCCCCGGCGCGAGGCAGTAGACGCCTTCGAAGAGCGTGTCGTTGCCGAGGCAGGTGCGGATGGTGGTCAGGTAGGCGCTGACCATCGGCAGGTTGGGCTTGGGCGACATCGCGGGGTGCGCCACGATCGGCGGGATCTCGCTGGCGAAGACGAACTCGCTTCCCGACGCGGCGAAGTAGAGGGGCTTCACGCCGAGCGGGTCGCGCGCCAGCAGGAGGCGTCGCTCGCGCGTGTCAAAGAAGCCCAGCGCGAACATGCCGCGGAATCGGCGCAGCGCCTTGTCGCCCCAGGTGGCCAGCGCCATGAGGACGGTCTCGGTGTCGCAGGCGGAGCGGAAGCGCACCCCGTGGACCTCGAGTTCCTTGCGGAGCGACGGCTCGTTGTAGAGCTCGCCGTTGTAGACGAGGGCGAATCGTCCGTCGCCCGTGCGCATCGGCTGCCTGCCGGCGGGGGTGGGGTCGAGCACGGTGAGGCGTCGATGGGCGAAGATGCAGCCATCGACGCGCCAGAGGCCGGCGTCGTCGGGGCCTCGGTGGACCATGAGGTCGCGCATGCGCTCGGCGTGGGCGTCATCGACGCTGGCCGAACGCCCCGCGGGCGCAACGATGCCGAGGATGCCGCACACACCGCTGGTATCGGCGGTCGGGCGGGCCCGCCTCGAACGGGAAGCGTGCTCAAGCGATGTCCGTCGCCCCGAGGCGGACCTGCCACACCCGCCCGCTCTTGATCGCCTCGAAGCGTCGCATCGGGCCGTCCCAGCGGATGGCGCCGGCGATCTGCGAGCGCGACTCCTCGTCGATCCGACAGACGCCGGCGTCGATTCGCTCCACGCGGCCGCGCCCGCCGGAGATCTCACCCTCGTAGGTGAGGTATTCCGACCGGTGGTCGGCGCGTCGCTGCGCCGTGAAGGCGGCGAGCGAGCGCTGGCGGAGGTCCACGTCGACCCGGAACGAGATCAGCGGGCCGGCGCCGGCGCCGGTGTTGTCGCCGTCGCGCGCCAGCAGCCAGTCGTAGTGCCACGGGCCGTCGGGCAGGCTGTGCTTGAGAAGGACCATTCGGGGCATGGGGCTCGCAGGGTACCGGGGGGCGGGGATTGTGGCTCCCTGCAGGGTGGGAACACGGCGCGAACTCCCCCGCACGGGCGGGCCGAGTCGGTACACTCCGTCCCAGAATCTGCCGATGGAACGGACCGGGCGGCCGATCGGCCGTCGCCCGGATGCATGAAGCCTGGAGGCTCCCCCGATGCGGATGCACACGCGCACCGTCGCTCGAATCCTGATCCTCTTTGCCTTCGCCCTGACGCTGCCGGCGACCGGCTGCGCCAAGCAGCGCACGCTGACGCGCGTCCGCCTCGATGGCGACCGGGCGATCGAGAAGGCCAACTTCGACAAGGCGCTCGCCGACTACAGCGAGGCCGTCGAGCGCGATCCGGGCGACTACCGGCATCGCGTGGGTCTCGGCACGGCGTTTATGGGTCTCGATCGCTTCGACGAGGCGCGCGAGCAGTTCGAGGTCGCCTACTCCATCCGCCCGGACGACGCCGCGATTCTCGAGATGCTCGCCGATTCGATGCTCGCGGCTGGCGACGACGCCGACCTGTACGACCTGCTCCACACACGCGCCGAAGCGAAGCAGACGCCGCAGGCGTGGTTCCTGCTCGGTCGCTACATGGTGCAGACGGGCGATATCGATGTCGCCGAGCGGGCGCTGCTGACCGCCGCCCGACTCGACGGCGGCACGAACGCCGATGTGCAGGTGGCGCTTGCCGACTTCTACGAGAGCGTCGGCGATCGCGAGCACGCCCTCGAACGCCTGCGCATGGCCCTCTACCTCGACTCCGAGAACCGCGCCCTCATGGAGCGGATCCGCGAGTATGGCGAGGTGCCCGGGCCCTCATTCGCGCTGCAGCCCAGCGAGCAGGACTGAGGCGCCTGGGGCGCCTGGCGCGGCCCGACTCCCCGAATCTCACCAAACACGCCCCGGGTCGTCTTGACATCCCGCCCGGGCTTTCTACGCTTCATCCGGATAGACGGATGAAGCCACTTTCCGGACCCATTTCGAACGGCGCGGCCATGTCTCGAGCCCCGATCGCCGAGCGTCTCGCGGCGCTGGCAGATCCGCTGCACCTGCGCATGTGCCGCCTTCTGGAGCAAGAGGAGCTGAGTGTCGGCGAGGTGGCGCGCGCGTTGCAGCTCGCCCAGTCGACGACGAGCCGCCGGCTGAAGGCGCTCGCCGACGCCGGCTGGATCGTGCGGCGCAGCGAGGGCACGGCGACGCTGTTCCGCTTGTCGATCGACGACCTGCACGACGCCGACCGATCGCTATGGATCACGGCGCGCGGGGAGTTGCGCGGCGACGATGCGATTGACGAGGACGACCGACGGCTCGCGGCGGTGCTCGCGGAGCGCCGCGCCGACAGCCGCTCGTTCTTCGGGCGCATCGCGGGCGAGTGGGAAGAGATTCGCGCGTCGCTCTTCGGACGGTCGTTCCTGGCGGCGGCGCTGCCGGCGCTCGTGCCGAGCGAGTGGGAAGCTGCGGATTTCGGCTGCGGCACGGGCGACGCCAGCGCGCTGCTCGCCCCGTTCCTGCGCCGTGTGCTCGCGTTCGATCAGTCCGACGAGATGCTGGAGGCGGCGCGCCGGCGGCTTGCGCAGTTTGACCATGTCGAGGTGCACGCCGGCGAGGCGCACGCGGCGCCGCTGGCCGACGCGAGCGTGGACCTCGCCGTGTGCAGCCTGCTGCTGCACCACGTGGAGCGCCCCGAGGCGGTGTTGACAGAGATGTCGCGTGTGCTCCGCCCGGGCGGGCGGGCGCTGGTGATCGACATGCTGCCGCACGGTCGCCAGGAGTATCGGCAGTCGATGGGGCATCTGCACCTGGGCTTCGACCCCGAATGGACGAGGGCGACGCTGGAGGCGTCGGGCTTCGAGCGGGTGCGCGTGACGGCGCTGCCGAGCGACCCTGCGGCAAAGGGGCCGGGCCTCTTCGTGGCGACGGCGCTCCGAACGGAACGATGAGTCAGACGCGGCGCCGAGCGCGCCGCCCACATGAATACGACACCTGGGCGACCGAACGATTCGGCCCCCGCAGAGGAGACAGCCAGTGACGACGATGACGACGGAGACGAAGTCGCTTCCCTACAAGATCAAGGACATCGGGCTGGCCGACTTCGGCCGGCGCGAGATCGAGATCGCCGAGCACGAGATGCCGGGCCTGATGCAGACGCGGCGCAAGCACGCGGCCAAGAAGCCGCTGGCCGGCTCGCGCGTCATGGGATCGCTGCACATGACGATCCAGACCGCCGTGCTCATCGAGGCGCTGGCGGACCTGGGCGCCGACGTGCGCTGGGCGTCGTGCAACATCTTCAGCACGCAGGATCACGCCGCGGCGGCGATCGCGAAGGCCGGCATCCCCGTCTTTGCCTGGAAGGGCGAGACGCTGGAGGAGTACTGGTGGTGCACGCTGCAGGCCCTGACCTTCGAGGCCGACGAGAACGGCTCGAACGGGCCGACGATCATCGTCGATGACGGCGGCGACGCGACACTGATGATCCACGAGGGCGTGAAGGCCGAGGAGGCCTTTGAGAAGGACGGCACGCTGCCTGACCCCGAGGCGACCGAGATCGAGGAGGAGAAGGCGTTCCGGAAGATCCTTCGCGCCAAGGTGCAGGAGGACGGCACGTTCTTCCGTCGCATGGCGCCGCACATCCGCGGCGTGAGCGAGGAGACGACGACCGGCGTGCATCGCCTCTACAAGATGGCCAAGGAGGGCACGCTGCTCTTCCCGGCGATCGATGTGAACGGCTCGGTGACCAAGAGCAAGTTCGACAACATCTACGGCTGCCGCCACAGCCTCGTGGACGGCATCCTCCGCGCCACCGACGCGATGCTGTCGGGCAAGAAGTGCGTGGTGTGCGGCTACGGCGATGTGGGCAAGGGCAGCGCGCAGTCGCTGCAGGGCCAGAAGGCGCGCGTGTACGTGACCGAGATCGACCCGATCTGCGCCCTGCAGGCGTGCATGGACGGCTACGAGGTGCAGACCCTCGACGACCTGCTCACGGTTGGCGATGTCTTCATCACGACGACGGGCAACAAGGACATCATCACCGTCGACCACATGGCGAAGATGAAGAACCAGGCCATCGTCGGCAACATCGGCCACTTCGACAATGAGATCGACATGGCCGGGCTCTACAAGTGGGTGAAGGCCGGCCGGGTGGTCCACCGCAACATCAAGGAGCAGGTGGACGAGTTCATCTTCAAGGCCGACGAGAAGGCCGGCGTGAAGGAGCACTCGGTGATCATCCTCGCCGAGGGGCGCCTCTTGAACCTCGGCTGCGCGACGGGCCACCCGTCGTTCGTGATGAGCAACTCGTTCACGAACCAGCTGCTCGCGCAGATCGAGCTGTGGACGAACCACGCCGCGTACGAGAAGCAGACCTACACGCTGCCGAAGAAGATCGACGAGGAGGTCGCCCGCCTGCACCTCGACCGCCTCGGCGCCAAGCTGACGAAGCTCAGCAAGGACCAGGCGGACTACATCGGCGTGCCGGTCGAGGGGCCGTACAAGCCGGACACCTACCGGTACTGAGCGTCGCAGAACACGATGATCTAAACCCAACGCCCAGGTGCCGCCACACCTGGGCGTTTTTTCGTCGCAACAGAACATATTGCTGTCGGACAGTAACCAGCCGCCGAATGCCTCAATACCCCCACTGTGGAAAACACGGCGCAACCTTTCACTTCGTTCAATCCAATCTTGACCACGGATAGACTGAACGCGTGCACGGACACGCACGCTATCAACCAAGGACGGTGCGCGGAGCTATTGCACGCGCTTGCCGAGACTGCGGCTGCCTGAGCCAAGTCCGCAGACACTCGGCGACTTACACAAGTAGAGTGATCCTAGGTCGGCACCGCATTGCCCCCAGCGGTGCCGTGATAATGCGCTCGCCAAGCGAGCGCGGACCCACTCGGATCATGATTGGGCTAGTGAGATTACTAGTGCCTCGACAGGACACCGTGTCCGGCGTGGCTCGCACCGTAGTTGAGTGGGGATGCCCAGCGCTCAGCTGCCGCTTCAAGAATACTGGGAGAAGGAGAGCGAACCGATGCTCTTGATAGAGGAAAAGCATGTCTCCGCCCTGCAAGACCTGTACGAAGAAAATGCCTACCCATCGGAACGGCTAGTCATGAACGAGAGTGCGCTGCTCGGATTCCTTGACGAACTGAATCAGCGCGTTGGCGCGAGATACACCCCCGAAATGATTCGCGAGAGCGTGATTCACCTCCGCAAGGACAAGAAGGGCACAGGCGGCCTGCCTCACATTGGTCGAGTGTTCAGTGGCCCGAGGTTTGTCCGAGAAGGATGACGACCAAAGCGCGTGCACGCGATGCCGAAGGCGCCGAATGGACACATCCGGCGTCTTCATTCTGTTCCAGAATCGACAGCAATCACTCCCCCGTCGGCTCCACATGCGCCGTCGCGTTGGCGCGCCCGAAGGCGCGTTCGATGCGCCCTTCGATGCGGCTGGCGATGGCGTGGCTCTCGGCGACGGTGAGGGTCGGATCCACCTGGAGGTGCATGTCCACCCAGCGGAAGGGGCCGTTGCGACGGACGCGGACCTTGTGGTGACCGGCGATGGCGGCGCGGGCGATCGCGTCGTCGAGGATAGCCAGGACCTCGCGTTCGTCATCGGGATCGGCGGCGTCCATGAGTCCGCCGACTGACGCGCTGATCAGGCGCCAGCCGCTGCCGACGATGATGACGGCGAAGATGAGGGCGAGCGCCGGGTCGAGCCAGTGGACGCCCGTCGCCCAGACGAGCAGCAGGCCGCCGACGACGGCGATAGTGGTCACCAGGTCGGTCATCAGGTGATGGCCGTCGGCTTTGAGCGCGGGGCTGCGCAGGCGCCGGCCGGCGCGGAGGAGGGCGATCGCAAGCACGCCGTTGACGACGCCGGTGAGGGCGAGGAGCGCCGCGCCTTCGCCGAGGCGCGCAAGCGCGGGTGGGTCGATGAAGCGACGCACGGCTTCGGTGGCGATGAGCAGTCCGGCGAAGCCAATGAGGGCGCCCTCGAAGGCCGCGGCCATGAACTCGGCCTTGCCGTGGCCGTAGGGGTGGTTCTCATCGGCGGGGCGGCTGCTGAGCCAGAGCGTCCAGAGCATCGCCCCCGCGGCAACGACATTGATGACCGACTCGAGCGCGTCACTGAGAACGGCGGCGGAGTCGGTGCGCCAGAAGACGACGAACTTGATCGCGCACAGCGCGAGCCCAACGAAGAGGGTGATGAGGCCGAGGCGTTTGACGGCGGGCCAGTTGGGGTCATGCGACGGGTCGGGCATGTCAGGCGACCGGCCCGCGCTTCTGCGCGACCATCAGCAGCGTGACATCGGCGGGGGTGATGCCTTCGAGGCGCATCGCCTGGCCGTAGGTGGCGGGGCGGAACTTCGCGAGCGCCTGGCGCGCCTCGGCGCGGAGGCCGTCGATGGTGTCGGGGGTGAGCCACGCGGGGATGGCGCGGTGCTCCATCTCGCGCTGGCGCCGGGCTTCGGTCTGCTGGCGCCGGATGTACGCCTCGTAGCGCCGGTCGGTGAGCGCGGTGAGGAGCACGCCGGGCGCCCAGTCGTTGGCGCTCGGCGCGAGGGCGTTGGCGAGGTCGGCGACTTCGAAGCCCGGCTTGCGCACGAGGTCGGCGAGGCGGGCGCCGCCGACGGTGACGGAGTCGATCAGGCGGTGGGCATCGGCGAGTTGGTCGCGCCGGCGCTCGTAGCGGGTCCAGCGCTCCTCCGACACGAGGCCTAGGTCGCGGGCTTTCGGGGTGAGGCGGTCGGCGCTGTTGTCGGCGCGGAGCAGGAGGCGGTGCTCGGCGCGGCTCGTGAACATGCGGTAGGGCTCGACGGGTGTCTTTCGGACGAGGTCGTCCATCAGGACGCCCAGGTACGCCTCGTCGCGCCCGAGGCGGACGAGGTCGTCGCCGCGCGCGAAGCGCGTCGCGTTGAGGCCGGCGAGCAGGCCCTGGGCCGCGGCTTCCTCGTAGCCGCTGGTGCCGTTGATCTGCCCGGCGAGGAAGAGGCCGGCGACGGGCTTGGCCATGGTCGTCGCGTCGATCTGGTGCGGGCGCACGCTGTCGTACTCGACGGCGTAGCCCCAAAGGAGGACATCCGCTCGCGCGCAGCCCGGCATCGCGCGGATGACCTCGATCTGCACATCCCGCGGCAGGCTGGTGGCGATGCCGTTGGCGTAGATCGAGTCGTCGCGGTGGCTCTCGGGCTCGAGGAAGACATGGTGGCGCTCGCGGTCGGCGAAGCGTACGACCTTGTCCTCGATGGAGGGGCAGTAGCGCGGGCCGGCGCTCTCGATCTGCCCATTGAACATCGGCGCACGGTCGAGGTTGCGCCGGATCAGGT
>JBICHM010000116.1:0-2713 GCA_043101835.1 Phycisphaerales bacterium
GCCGACGCCCACCGCCAGGACGACAACGCCGCCCACCAGCAGCGACAGTCGCTTCTTTCCTCGCGCGCTCATACCCATCGCGTCAGCCTCCGAGAACCTTCTTGACCGTCTGGAGGATGATCCACAGATCGAGCCTCCAGGATTCGTGCTGCACATACTCGAGGTCGTAGCGGATCCACTCCTGGAAGTCCGTCTCCGGCTCCCGCGTCCGCCTGACCTGCCACAAGCCCGTCACGCCGGGGCGCACGCTCAGGCGCGCTTCCCGCCACGCGGGACAGTACTGGTTTTCCTTGTCCGGGCTCGGGCGCGGCCCCACCACGCTCATGTGCCCGAGGAGCACATTCCAGAACTGGGGCAGCTCATCAAGCTGGAACTTCCGCAGCAGCTTCCCCACTTTGAGGAGGCGCGGATCGTCGTCGATGAAGAACTGCGGGCCGTCCGCCTGGTTCGCCTTGGCCAGCTCGGCCTTCAGTTGCTCCGCGTTGCGGCACATCGTGCGGAACTTGTAGCAGGGAAACTCCCTGCCCCGGATCGTCTGCCGGTGGTGCGCGAAGAAGATGGGCCAGCCGTCCTCGATCACGATCGCCAGCGCGATGATCGGGTACAGCGGCGCCGTCAACGTCAGCACCGCGAGGCTGAAGGCGATGTCAAAGGCGCGCTTGGTCGCGCGGCGCGGACGCCTGCCGAGCCTCGGGAAGACCCGCACGGCGCCGGTGGCGACGGCGTCCCAGTCGACGGGCGCCTCGCCGGTCGCGCGACCGCGCGCAGTATCGGCATCGGGCGCGATCGCGGGGCCGACGAGCACGGCGTCTCCCGCCACTTCGACCCCGGCGCCGACCCACACCGGGCCGACAAATCGGGCTCCGGGCGCAACCCGGGCCGTCTCGTGCAGCCAGACGCCCGGGCTGTACTCGTAGACGCCTTCGAGCGAGGCGCCAGGCTCGCGCCAGCGATCAAGCAGCGCCTCGCCGGCGCGCTGCTCGTCGAAGCGGTCGCCGAGCCGGAAGACCATGCCGCG
This sequence comes from Phycisphaerales bacterium, assembly GCA_043101835.1. Classification (GTDB taxonomy): domain Bacteria; phylum Planctomycetota; class Phycisphaerae; order Phycisphaerales; family UBA1924; genus JBICHM01. The sequence continues at coordinate 1,019 of JBICHM010000116.1, forward strand.
CGTGGCGTCGACGGCGCACCCGGCCGGGCCGGCGACCTCACGGATCGCGCGCCAGCCGCTGCGCGCGTCGGGCGCATCGCGCCAGAGCGCCGCGAGCCCGGCCTCCGGGGTGAGCGCCGTGCGCATCGTCGCGGCGGTCGCGGGTCGGTAGTCGCGCTGCACGCCGAGGAACCGGCCGTCGTCATCGGCGAGCACACGCTCGTCGTAGCCCTCGCGCTCCAGTTCGACGACGCGCAGGCGGAGCACGCGCGGCTTCAGCCAGCGGTATCGCTGCATGACCTTCGAGAGCGGGAGGATCGAGAGATCGTCGGGCGCCATGAGCAGGTAGACGCGCGGGCCCTTGCGCTGCACCGGCGCCCCGCCGGGACGCACCACCTGCACGCCGCGCGACGCCCACATGCGGTCGTGCGCCTCGCGCAGCGACATTCCCCAGACGCGCGCGGGCGCTTCAGACGCCGGGGCGCCGACGGGGGTCGCCTCGAGTTGCGTTCGCTGGCTGCTCACGCCTCTCCGTTGGTCTCAGGCTGCACGGCGCCGGCGACGGCCTCCATGAGCGAGGCGCGCGAGCCGGGTCGCGGCGCCCGGTGCTCTTCACCCGGACGCACGACGAACGACGTCGAGCGGATCGACGCGTGACTCACGCTGCTGCGGAAGTCCATCGGCGTGGCCCGGTTGAAGACGATGCCCGCGCAGGGCACGCCGATGCGCTTCAGGCGGTCCATCGCGGCGTGCACGACACGCGCGCTCTGCCCGCGCGACACGGCCATCACAACGCGATCGCTGAGCGCCGACACGACGTTCGCCTCGAGGCTCCCGAGCATCGGCCCGGTGTCGATGAGCACGACGTCGAACTCCTTGCGGAGCGCGTCGATGACCGGCGCCACGTTGCGTTCGCTGAGACGCGTCGGGTCCATGTCGCCCTGCAGACCCGCGGGAACCGTCCAGAGATTCGCCACCGGCGTCGCGACGGCGAGGCCTTCGATGCTCCCGCTCGTCACCGCCTGGGCGAACCCCTTCTGTCGCGTCAGCTGCAACTCGCGCGACAAACCCCGGCCGACCATGTCGCTGTCGAGCAGACAGGTCTTCTGCCCGGCGGCGGCGTAGGACGTGCCGAGCGCCATCGTCAGGCTCGTCTTGCCGTCGCCGGCCGAGGCGCTCGTGATCGTCAGCACGCGCCCGCCGGCCTTGCCGGGGCCGAGTTGCAGCGCGTTGCGCAGGTGGTGCACGGAGAGCGCGGCCATGTCGCGCTGCTCGGGGTCGCCGCTGGAGAAGTCCGGCAGCGTGCCGAGCAGCGGGATCATGCGGTCGGTGCCCTCGACCTCGTCGATGAACCGGAAGGTCGGGCGGGCGAGGCCGTAGAGGAAGATCAGGCCGAACCCCATCGCGAGCCCGGCGCCGGCGCCGCCGACGGCCAGCGGGACACGCTTGTCGCGCGACGGGGTGAGGGGAAGTTCGCCCTCGATGATCTCGACACGTCCGAGATCGTCCTGACGGTTCTGACGCTCTGTGCGGAGGCGGTTGAGCTCGGTGCTGGCCTCGTCGAGGCGGCGCTCGAGATCCTCAACCTCGATCCGCGTGCCCTGATGACCAACGGAAAACGGGAAGTGGACAGCATTCCGGCATTGCCGGTGGAAGCAAATGCAAAAAGCGCGGCTATGGTGATAATGTACAGTCCGGTGCGTGGTGGCAGCCAAG
>JBICHM010000117.1:0-4956 GCA_043101835.1 Phycisphaerales bacterium
GACCCGTGCAGCAGCGCAGCGCCACCATCGCGCCCGCCGCCGTCATCGCCGCGACCATGATGTCAAGCCACCCGAAAGTGACCGTCGTCATAAGCGCGATGAGAATCAGGATCGCCGCCCAGGCGCGCTCGTGGCGCGGGGGGGTCGAATCCGGCACCTCGCTGACGAGGTAGAACGACCCGGAGTCACCGTGTGTCTCGGCCCAGCCCGACGGCGCCTCGACGAGGAGCGTATCGCCAGCGCGGAGCACGATGTCGCCGAGCTTGCCGCGCAGCCTGGCGCCGTGGCGGTGGGCCGCGACGACGACCGCGCCGTAGCGCGAGCGGAACCCACACTCACGGATCGACTGCCCCACGAGCGCCGACGACGGGGCGATGACCACCTCCAGCAGCCGGTTGATCTGACGCAGCGCAAGGGGCGACCACTCGCCCTCGGCAACGGGATGCAGCCCCTTGATCCGCTGCAGATCGACAATCGACTCGAGGCGCCCGACAAAGACGAGCACGTCGCCCTCTTCGAGTTTCTGCCCCGGCCCGACGGCGACGATCGCCTCGCCGGTCCGCTCGACGCGCGAGAGGAACAGCCCCGGCAGGCCGCGAAGGCCCGCCTGCTCGATCGTCTGCCCGATGACCGGCGAGCCCTTGCCGACCTGCATCGCGGTCGTGTACTCGCGTGTGGAGTCGGGCCCTTCGCTCTTCCGCCCGCGCGTCGGAAGCAGCCAGCGCGCCGCGAACACCAGGTAGAGCGCGCCCATGATCGCGATCGGCACGCCCACCGTCGAGATGGTGAACATCCCGAACTCCGGCTCCGGCGTCCGACCCTGGGCGACGAGATCGCGATTGTGCGCCGCCAGCAGGCCCGCGACGACGAGGTTCGTGCTCGTGCCGATCAGCGTGCAGACGCCGCCCAGCACCGCCGCGTACGACAGCGGCAGGAACAGGCGCGACGGCGCGATGTTGTTCTTCTTGGCCCACCCGTCGAGCACCGGCAGGAACATCGCGACGATCGGTGTGTTGTTGACGAATGCGCTCATGCCCGCGACCGGCAGCACCATCCGGGCGCGCGCGCCGGCCTCGGTCTTCGGGCGCCCGAGCATCCGCTGCGACAGCATCGCCATCGCGCCGGTCTCCTTCAGACCGGCCGCGACGACATACAGCAGCGCGATGGTGATGACGCCCGTGTTGCTGAAGCCGGTGACCGCCTGGGCCGGCTCGACGATGCCCATCAGCAGCATCGCGACCAGAACGCCGAGCAGGACGATGTCCGGCCCGAAGCGCCCGGTGAACAGCGTCGCCATCATCGCCAGGAGCAGCGCTCCGGTCGCCCACGCCTGCCAGCCCATCGCGTCCTCCGTTCCGGGCGGTCCGCCCGGACCACGCGCAGGCTACATCGGCCCGAGGCCCTCCGGGAGGCCAAGCGCATCGCCCAGCTCGCGGATCGCGCCGATCAGGCGCGCATGCAGCGACGCGTCGGCGAAAACGATGCCCCGGTTCTTCTACAGGGCTGCCCACTGGCCGAAGTCGAGCGGCCGACCGGCGATGTCCGACACCACGCAGCCTGTCTCGGTGGCCACCAGCGAGCCCGCCGCGTGGTCCCAGATCCGCTCGATGTACCCCTTCCGCGTCGGCATCCGCAGGTAGGCGTCCGCCTGGCCCCGCGCCACCACTGCGTACTTCGCCTGGCTGTCGAGCCGAATCGACGATGCGCCGCCGCCGACCGCGTCGAGCACCTTCGTGACGGCGTCGTGCTTCGAATGCGCCGCCTCGACGCTCTCGGCGACGCGCAGCGCTCCGTCAGCGGCCGGCCGCTCGAGCGCCTGCAGCGCCGATGCGGATGTCTCGTGCGCCCCACCGTGACGCACACCCTCCCCGGCGACCGCCAGGTACAGGCGCCCCAAGTCATCGGGCCTGTCAAGCGCCGCCTCGAACGACGCCGGCAGGTTCGGGCAGCCCAGCACGCCGACGACCGGCGCGCCGTTCTCGACAAGCGCGAGACTGACGGCGTACTGCTCGCCGCGCAGGAATCCCTTCGTCCCGTCAATCGGATCGAGCGTCCAGAAGACCGATGCGGTTGCATCGTCGTTGCCGAGGTCGATTGCGTCCAGCACCGCGTCGTGATCGGCGTCGGGCCAGACGATGCGCACCGCCTCGACGACGCGCTCGAGCGCCGGCGCCTGCTCCGGAGCGCGGAGCGCATCGGCGTTCTCTTCGCCGAGCAGCCGGATCGGGCCGAGCGCCTCGCGAAGCCGATGCGCAACGACCGCCTGGCTGGCGAAGTCCGCCACCGTCACCGGACTGCGATCGTCCTTGGTCAGGGCGCGGATCGACTCCTGCCCGGCCTGCACGAAGCGGCAGACGCGCCCGGCGTCGCCGACGGCGCGCACCGCCGCGTCGATCAGCGTCGAATCATGCGCCATCGCCGGCCCGCTTGATCACGCCCTGCGCCGCGAGCAGATCGATGCATGCTCGAACCGAGTCCTCGATCGACATCGTCGAAGTGTCGAGGGCCAGCTCGGCGCGCTCCGGCTCTTCGTACGGATCGTCGATGCCGGTGAAGCCCTTGATCTCACCTGCGCGGGCCTTCTTGTAGAGGCCCTTGGGGTCGCGCTCCTCGCAGACCTCCAGCGGCGGGCAGACGTACACCTCGAGGAAGGGCAGCCCCGCCTCGGCGTGCAGCTGGCGGCACAGATCGCGGTCAGCGCGGTACGGGCTGATGAAGCTCGAGAGCGCCACGACGCCAGCATCGGCGAAGAGCTTGGCGACCTCGCCGATCCGCCGGATGTTCTCGGCGCGATCCTCGGCGCTGAAGCCCAGGTTCTTGTTCAGCCCGTGGCGGACGTTGTCGCCGTCGAGGCGGTAGCAGGGGACCCCCTCGTTCACGAGGGCCTGCTCGAGCGCGCACGCCACCGTGCTCTTGCCCGAACCGCTCAGCCCCGTGAACCAGAGCGTGGCGCCGGCGCTGCCCAGCGCCTTCCAGCGCTCCTCGCGGCTGATGTTGCCATCGTGCCAGTGGATGTTCGTTGCCTTTACAACCGTCATCGACGCGACCTCCTCCGATGAAAAAACCGCGCCAGAAGTGCGAGCGCGGCGTCTCGGAAGGTAGGTGGCCGGCGCAACGCCGGTCAAGCGGGACGACAGCTCTCAGAGGATCGCGGCGTCCACGGACCGCTTCGCCGAGCGGGCGGCGTCCTCATCCAGCGAGAAAATCAGGGGCGCCACGCCCGTGCGGCTCGTCGGCTTCGGGAACCACACCACGCCCTCCACCGCTCCGGCGTGCTCGCGCAGCCACGACCGGATCGTCTCCGTCGTCTGCGGATCTCCCGGCTGGAGTGTGCCCAGCGTCGCCTTCAGCGACGCGACCCTGTCGATCTCCGCCTGGTCATCGCCCAGACCGATCACCCAGAACCCGGAGGCCGCCATCGTGCTCGCGGCGAGCGCCGGGGCGCTCCGCTGCGACGCCGGGGCCGACTCGCCCAGATCGTCGAGCACCAGCCACGCACGACCCGAGGTGACCGCTGCGCTCGGCGCGTCAGGAGCCTCCGGGGCGGGGATGTCTTCCTCGACCACCGCCCGACGCCCACCGGGCAGCGATGCGATCAGCGCGCCGACGCTGCGCTCCATGCGCTGGGCGAACTCGTGCACCTGCTCGGCGTTGATCGAGTCCGCATCGATGTTGAACTCGTCGCGGAGCGCTCGCTTGAACTGTTCAATGTCCTCATTCGAGAGCTGCACATTCACACCCTCGCCGCCGTCGATCGCGACCACGCTGCTGCTGCGCACATTCACGCGCTTACCCTCGCTGATTCCCTTCAGCGTCACCGCGCCGATCAGCACCGCGAGCGCGACCACCGCGATGCCCACGCCGGCGTTGGGGCCGGACTTGTACCGGCCGCCTCGCTTGCCCATGCGCGTCGCGGCGCGGCTCTGCGCGGCGCGCGCGCGCTCCTGCGCCCGGCGAAGCTGCTCGCCGGCGGAGACGCGCTGATCACGCGGCACGCGCGGGGCGTGGCGCACCGACGCCACCTGCGTCATCGGCGCAGTGGTCACCGGCGACGCGGGGGTCGCGGGGCGCGCGCCCTTCGCAGGCCCGGACTTGTACTTGCCCGACCACCACCCGGTCACGACCAGGTCGGGGCGACGGCGCTCGGGCTTGGAGTCGCCGGCGCGAGCGGCGACCGTGGGGGACGGCGCAGGCGCTGCGCGATCCGGCGCGGGTGCGTCCGCCACCGAGCCCATCGGAGGCAGCGGCGCCTCGGCAACCGGCTCCTCCATCGGCACGCCGCCGGCGCGCATGCTCGGAAGGTCCGCCGGCTTCACCGTGTTCATGTCCGGCGCCGTCAGCACCGTCTGCAGGTCCGCGAGCATCTGCCCGGCGGTCGAGTAGCGGTTGTTGTACTCCGCCATCGAGCGACGCACGATCCACCGCAGCGCCTCCGGGCAGCGCTTCGTCAGATGGCTCAGCCCGCCGTGCGCGGGGAAGGAATCCTCGATCGCCGAATACAGCACAGCGCCCGCGGCGTAGACGTCGAACTTCACGCCGTTGACCTCGTGCACCTTCACGCCCCGCAGCGCCATGCGCACCAGCTCGGGGTCGCGGAAGTACTCGGTGCCGTGCGTCGTCAGCGTCATCGCTGAGCGCAGCGGGGTCACGAGGCCGAGGTCGACCAGGTGCGCGCGCCCGTCGTGGACGATGATGTTGTCCGGCTTGACGTCCTTGTGCCACAGCCCGGCGCGGTGGTAGCGGTCGATGGTCTCGAGCAGGTCGCCCACATAGCCGGCCGCCTCACGGATGCGCTTCTGGTCCAGCCCCTCGGGTCCGCACGCCTCGTGGAGGCGCGTGGTCACGACGCCAAGCGGCTCACCGGGCACGTACGGCATGACGTAGTAGAAGCGCTGGTCGGACAGCTCGTGCTCGAGCACGAGGCCGATCTTCTTGGCCGCCTCCAGGGCGCGGCCC
>JBICHM010000118.1:0-3042 GCA_043101835.1 Phycisphaerales bacterium
CGACACCCGAACCGGATGCGAACCGCTGGGTGAAAGCCGTCGCGCAAATCCTCCGCGAGTCGCGGGGGACCCGCCGATATCTGGTGTCTGCCATGGCTGCGCGCAACGCGAAATCATCGGGCCGGAAGGCCGCTTCGGCGGACACCGGCGAGGCCCTGACCGGACACGAGATCGGCGCCCGCATCGGGTGGCTGTTCGCCCTCGCGGCGTGGCTCTTCGTCGCCGCGAGCCTGGTCTCCTTCAACATCGCCGACCCCCCCTCCCCGGCCGTCGCGGCGGCCGTGACAGAGGTCGCCCACTGGTGCGGGCCGGGGGGGGCGCACATCGCCTACTACGGGTTCTCGACACTCGGCGTCGGGCTGTGGTTGCTGGTGGCGGGCGTGGGGCTGGGGCTCGGGCTGCTCGTCGCCGGGCGGCGCGTCAGCCAGCCGCTGTTCCGGCTGATCGGGCTCGTGCTGCTCGCGGCGGCCGTGTCGGGCATGCACGCGCTCTTCTTCCCGCGCGCGACGGTCTTCCCGGAGGGCGCCGGCGGGCTCGCGGCCATCGTGGGCGTCGATCGTCTGCAGCAGTCCTTCAGCGTGCTTGGTTCGTGCATCTGGATCGGGCTGGTGGGCGTGATCGGCGCGATCGTGGCGTTCGACCGCTGGCTCATCGCCGGGCCGGTGGCGCTATGGAACTTCGTGGCGCCGGGACTCGCGTTCGCGGCCAGCGGCGCGGCGAAGGGCGCGGGCGCGGCGGCGAGCGCCGGCGCCGCGGCCTGGCAGCGCCGGGCCGAGGAGATCCGCGAGAACGACCTCGACGACGACGAGCGCGTCGAGACCCCGCCCGCCAAGCGCGAGAAGCCGGCAAGACCCGCGAAGGAGCGCAAGCGCGTCCGCCCGGAGAAGCCGGTGGTCGTCGAGCTCGACGAGGGCGAGGAATACGAGGAAGGCGAGTACGAGACGGAAGACGAGGCCGCGCTCGAGCCGGCGCTGGCGATCGCCGACAGCGCGAGCGCCGAGGCGACGCGCCGGGCGCTGGAGGCCGACGACGAGGAGGACGGCCCCGGGGCGCCGCAGGTCTTCGACGCCGAGCAGCTGCGCGAGAAGATCGCGCGTCTGCCCGTGCGCTTCGCGCAGGCGAACAAGGAAGTCGCGACCGAGGACGACATGCGGGGCATCCAGGGCGTGGAGCTTGAGGGCTACAAGTTCCCAACGCTCGAGCTGCTGGAGGACCCCGAAGAGTCGTACTCGGAGCGCATGGAGGCCTTCGTGCGCGAGCAGGCGCGCGGGCTGGAAGAGGCGCTGCGGGTCTACAAGATCCAGGGCGAGGTCGTGGGGATCGACTCAGGCCCGGTGATCACGCTCTTCGAGGTGCGCCTCGCGCCGGGGACGAAGGTCAGCCAGCTGAGCGCGGTGTCGAGCGACATCGCCCGCGCGCTGAAGGCGATCAACATCCGCATCGTGCCCAACATGGTCGGGCGCGACACGGTCGGCATCGAGGTGCCCAACGCGCAGAAGGAGAAGGTGCGCCTCAAGGAGTTGATGAGCGCCAAGGCGGGCGAACTCGACAAGATGCGCCTGCCGATGTTCCTCGGCAAGGACGCCAGCGGCGAGCCGCTGGTCGAAGATCTCGCGGCCATGCCCCACCTGCTCATCGCCGGCACCACCGGCTCGGGCAAGTCGGTGTGCATGAACACGGTCATTATGTCGTTCCTGTACACGCGCAAGCCCAGCGAGCTGAAGCTGGTGCTGATCGATCCGAAGATGGTCGAGCTCTCGATGTTCCGTGACATCCCGCACCTGATGTGCCCGGTGGTGACGGAGATGGGCAAGGCCGCGGCGATCCTCGAGTGGGCCGTCCAGAAGATGGATGAGCGCTACGAGCTGCTCGCCGAGGCGGGCGTGCGCGACATCGGCGGCTACAACGACCTCGAGTGGGAAGAGCTCAAGGAGCGCATGGCGCCCGCCAACGAGAGCGAGGAAGCGCGCATCCCGCGGAAGCTGCCCTACGTCGTCTTCATGATCGACGAGCTCGCCGACCTGATGATGACGCACAAGGAGGTCGAGGGGTCGATCGTCCGCATCGCGCAGAAGGCGCGCGCGGTGGGCATCCACCTCATCCTCGCGACCCAGCGCCCGCAGGCGAACGTCGTGACGGGCCTGATCAAGAGCAACATGCCGGGGCGCATCTGCTTCAAGGTCGCCAGCGGCATGGACAGCCGCATCGTCATGGATCAGAAGGGCGGCGAACTGCTGCTCGGCCAGGGCGACATGCTGTTCCTCAGCCCGCGCAGCCACAAGGTGGTCCGCGCGCAGGGCACGCTCGTCGAGGATCGCGAGGCGCGCCGGGTGGTGCGCTTCCTCAAGGAGATCGCGGCGCCGTCCTTCGAGCGCCAACTGGTGCAGCTGCGCGGCGACGGCACGGAGGAGCCGGCCCACGACGGCCTCGCCAACGCGCAGGAGGACCCGCTCTTCGACAAGGCGGTGGAGATTGTGCTCGAGACCAAGCGTGGAAGCGTGTCGCTGCTGCAGCGCCGGCTGGCCATCGGCTACACCCGCGCCAGCCGCCTGATCGACCTCATGGGCGAGGCGGGCATCATCGGCGCCTACAAGGGCACGGTGGCGCGCGAAGTCGCCATCACGCCCGAGGAGTGGGAGGCGATGAAGGCCCAGGCAGCGCGCGACGCCGAGGAGTCGGGCGAGGCCCCCGCCGGCGAGCAGGGCAATCTCTTCCCCGAGGAGGAGGCCGCGGTGGCGACGCTCGATGATGAGGACGATGAAGCAGATGCGCCCGCACCGCGCGCCGGCGCTTCCGTCGCGATCGAAGCAGCGCCCTTCGAGCCCACCGGCGCGCTCGATGACGACGACGAGGAATACGAAGAGGAAGACGAGGACGGCGAGGAGTACGAGGACGAGGAGTACGACGAGGAAGAGGAAGACGAGGACCTCGAAGAGGACGAAGAAGACGACGAGTCCGAAGAGGATGAGGACGGCGAGGACGAGGAAGACGACGACGAAGAAGAGTGGGACGAGGAAGAGGACGACGAGGACCTCGAAGAGG
>JBICHM010000119.1:0-19007 GCA_043101835.1 Phycisphaerales bacterium
TGTGCTCTTCCGATCTGGCGGTGTTGGCGCCGGCGGGGCGGTCGAAGAAGGGGTGCAGCTCGTGGAAGCAGAGGTCGCCGGTGTGCAGGACGTTCTGCTCGGGCAGGTAGACGAAGACATCGTTGTCGGTGTGCCCGGCGCCGATATGGCGGAGCTGCGCGCCGGTGTCGCCGATGGCCAGCTCGCGCTCGTCGTCCATCAGGAGCGTGGGCTGCCAGTCGCCGGCTTCGAGCATGGAGTACCCGGCGGTGTAGAACTTCGGCGGCGCGGTCTCGAGGAGCGCGCGGGCGCGCGGATTCTCGGCGTCGAGCACCTGGCGCGACAGGCCGCCGATCGCGCGCTGGTACCCCTGATACTGCCGGTCGGCGATGATGCGCGCCTCGGCGTTGCGGTGGGCGATGACCGCCAGCGTGCCCGTGAAGGCGTAGTTGCCGCCGGTGTGGTCGGCGTGGTGGTGGGTGTTGACGACCCAGCGGAGGGGCGCCCCCTCCATCTCGGCCTCGGCCTTCAGCGCGTGGCCAAAGCCGGCGTTCTTGCAGTCGATGAGCAGCGATTCGCCACCGGACGCCACGACGAGCGCGTTGCCCCCCTGCCCGGCGCAGAGGATGACCCCGTCGCGCTCGAGCGGCGTCCAGTCGAAGACGGTGGTCGCGGCGTCGTCCTGTCGGAGGGCGGCTCGCGCGACACGGGGCAGGGCGACGGCGGCGCCGGCGAGGGCGATGGCGCGGGTGAACTCACGACGGGTGACGGTCGGCATGGGGGTGTCTCCTCCGGGCGGCCCACGACGGATGCGGCTCTCCGGGCCATCCTACAGGCGCGGAACGGAATGGCCCTCCGCCGTATACAATCGCCCCCCTTCCAGCCGCACGACGACCCGGCCGGCCCGGCCCCAGCGACAACGGGGGCGAGACGGGCCCGGCCCCGACCGAGAGACGAGGACTGCCGTGAGAGCCACCAACATCCGCCCGGGCATGGCGATCCAGATGGACGGCCGCCTGTTCGTGGTGACCGAGTTCGAGCACCGCACGCCGGGCAACCTGCGCGCGTTCATCCAGATCAAGATCAAGGATGTGAACACGGGCCAGTACCTCGAGAAGCGCCTCGCCAGCACGGACGAGGTGGAGGCGACGACGCTCGACCGACGGCAGATGGAGTACCTCTACTCCGACTCGACCGGCCACACGTTCATGGACCTGGAGACCTACGACCAGTTCGTCCTGAGCGACGACGTCCTCGGCAACGCGATGCTGTACCTGCGCCCGAACACGCAGGTGTCTGTGACGGTGCACGAGGGGAACCCGCTGTTCGTGGAGCTTCCCGGCAGTGTGGAGTTGTCGATCACCGACACGCCCCCCGGGATCAAGGGCGCCACGGTCACGAATCAGTTGAAGGAAGCCACCTGCGAGACCGGCCTGAAGACGAAGGTCCCGCAGTTCATCAACAACGGCGATGTGATCAAGGTTTCGACGAACGACGGCGCGTACCAGTCTCGCGCCTGACCGGGCGCAGGGGATTCAGGCCGGCGCCCGGCGAGCCGATGAGCAGTTGACCGACCGGAGAACCGCGATGCCCGATGTGGTGATCGATCTCATCGACCCGAAGGACGCCGCGCTGATCACGCACCTGTACAACCAGGTGTTCCGGCCGGAGCGGGACGAGGCGTACTTCAAGCGTCGCCTCGAGAACCGCATGAACCCGCTGGCGATGGCGGCGCGGGTGAAGACGGAGGCGGTGGGCTTCTTCGTCGGGATGGAGCGGACGCCGCGCGTCTTCTTCGGGTGGCTCGTGGGGGTGCTGCCGGACGCCCGGCGCATGGGTGTGGCGACGCAACTGATCAACACGGCTGCGGACTGGGCCCAGTCGCGCGGATACGGCGCGATCCGGTTCGAGTGCCACAACCGCCAGCGCGCGATGCTGCACTTCGGCATCGCCAACGGCTACGACATCGTCGGCATGCGCTGGGACAGCGACCGCGCCGAGAATCTGTTGATTCTCGAGAAGTCGCTGCGCGAGGGCGTTTCGGACTGATCTGCCGCGCGCGGGGCTACTTCCCGGCGTCGTCCTTGTTCTTCTTCGCCGGCGCGGCGCCGCCGGCGCGCTGCATCACCTTGCGCACCTCGCTGTCGAGGCCCTTGGGCTTCGGCGCGTCGTCGTCGGGCTTCTCCGTCGCCTCGGGGGCGGGCGGCGGGGTCTGCGTAGGCGGCTGGGCCGGGGGCTGCGGCGGCGCGGTGTGGGCGGTGACCACCGATTCGAATCCGGGGCCGGCGATCATGGGGGGCGCGAGGGGAACGCCGGGCATGCCGCTCGGGCGCACGCTCGGCCTCGGCTGCCCGCCGGCGGGCGCGTTGATCGTTCGCTGCTGCTGCGCAGGCTGCTGGGGCGCCGGGCGCTGCGGCGCGCCGGGGCCGGCCGGCGCGCCCGGGGCGCGCTGGGGCGGCATCGGGGGCGGCGCGGCGGGCGCCATGCGCATCTTGAAGATGTAGTCGGTGACGCGGTCGCGCACGGCCTGGAGCATCTGCTCGAAGAGCGTCGAGCCCTCGCGCTTGTACTCGATGCGCGGATCGCGCTGGCTGAAGGCGCGGAAACCGATCGTGTCGCGCAGTTGGTCCATGGCGTAGAGGTGGTCCTTCCACCCCGGGTCGAGCACCTCGAGCAGCACGAAGCGCTCGAACTGCACCATCTCGGCGCGGAGGAGGCTCTCGACGCGTCCGCGAACCGCCTGCGTGCGCCGATCGCCCCGCAGCGGCTGCATCCACGCCGGAACGCCGGCGCCGAAACGATCCATGAGGTGCTTCTCGAGCGCCTCGTTGTCCACGCAGGCGAGCGCGGCGTCGATCTCTCCCTCGATGTCCTGCTCCGCGACGGCCTTCTTCGAGGCCTCGAGCAGCTCGTCGCGCACCTGCTTGGGGCTCTTGCTCTTGATGACCGACTCGTCCCAGCCCAGCGCGTACCGCGCGTTGGCCCACGAGGCGAGCTGTTTGGCGCCCTCCTCCGGGCTGCGGCGCATCATCGCCATGGTCATGTCCATCGCGAAGGAGACGGGGTGCTCGATCTCGCGATTGGTGTAGAGGTCGAGCGCACGGCCGACGACGAGGTCGACGACCTCCTCACGCGTCTCGAGCTCGGCGATCTCCTCGGGCGTGATCTTCACGCCGAATCGCGCATCGGCCCACTTGACGAACTCGCGCGCGCCGAGCTGCGGGTCCATGAACTGGTCGACACCGTTGAGATCGGCCTCGTCGATGCGCGTCTCGCCGGCTTCGAGGATCTGGCGTTCGATGGCCTTGCGCTCGACGCCGCGGAGATCCGACGGCTTCATTTCGAGGCCGACGTGGGTGTGCATCCATCGCGCGAAGTTGTCGAGGTCGAGGTCCTCCGGCGGCGCATCGGCGGGCATGTATTCGCCGAGCGTGTTCTGCACGCTCTCGCGCAGGTCGTCCTTGGCGTCGGCGCGGATGCGCTGGATGACCTCGTCGCGGTCCTTGGCGCGGAGTCGCTCGGGCACGATCGAGCAGTCGAGCGTCCGGCGCGCGTACTCGGCGATGCACTCGGCTCGGTAATCGGGCTCGAGGAACCGGTTCGCGGCGTCGCCGACGGCCTCCTCGATGTACTCGAAGATGAGGCCCTTGATGTTGCGCCCTTCGAGCACGCGCTGGCGGAGCCCGTAGAACTCGCGGCGCTGGTGCTCCATCACCTCGTCGTATTCGAGGATGTTCTTGCGGATGTGGAAGTTGCGCTCTTCGACCTTGCGCTGAGCGCGCTCGACGCTCTTGGTGAGCATCGGGTGCTCGATGGAGTCGCCTTCCTTCATGCCCAGGCGGCTGAGGATGCGCAGCGTGGTCTCGCCGGCGAACATCTTCATGAGGTCGTCGTCGAAGGCGATGAAGAAGCGCGACGAGCCCTTGTCGCCCTGACGCCCGGCGCGCCCGCGCAGCTGGTTGTCGATGCGGCGCGACTCGTGGCGTTCGGTGCCGACGACGTGCAGGCCGCCGAGGGCCTCGATGGAGTCCATCCAGCCCACGCGATGGAGCATGAATCGCCCCTCGTCGTCGATGGCCTCGCGCAGGGCCTCGGCGTCCATGCGCTGAATCTGCCTGGGCTCGAGCCAGGTGTGCTCGCCGGCCCAGTGCCGGAGCAGCTGCAGCTCGAGCTCGTCAAAGGGCATGGACTGGGCGTCCTGCTTCGAGACGCCCAGATCGCGCTGGGCGACCTTGCGATAGATCTTCTCGCGCACCTCGTCGTCGGAGGCGTCGACGGTGAGATCGCGCGGCGCCAGGGCGCGGCGTTTCCAGTGGTCGAGCAGCTGCTCGCGCGTGATGGGCTGGAGCTTGATGTCGGTGCCGCGCCCGGCCATGTTCGTGGCGATCATGACGGCGCCGAGCGCGCCGGCGGCCTCGATGATGTTCGCCTCGCGCTCGTGCTGCTTGGCGTTGAGCACCTCGTGCTTGATCTGGTGCTTCTGCTGGAGCATGCGCGCGAGCATCTCGCTTTTTTCGACGCTGGTGGTGCCGACGAGCACCGGGCGGCCGATGTCGTGGAAGTTGCGAATCTCCTCGACGATGGTCTCCCACTTGTCCTTGCCCGAGAGGAACATCGTGTCGTTGAAGTCGCGACGGATGACGGGCTTGTTGGTGGGGATCACGACGACATCGAGGTTGTAGATATCGTGGAACTCCTGCGCCTCGGTGTCGGCGGTGCCGGTCATGCCCGCGAGGCGCTCGTACATCTTGAAGAAGTTATGGATGGTGACCGTGGCGACTGTCTGCGTCTCCTGCTTGATCGGGACGGCTTCCTTGGCCTCCACCGCCTGGTGCAGGCCGTCGGACCACTGGCGGCCGATCATCGGGCGGCCGGTGAAGGTGTCGACGATGACGACGCCCGGCTCGGTGCGCCCGGTCTGCGGGTTCTCGACGGGCATGACGATGTAGTCACGATCGCGCTCGTAGACGACGTGGGCGCGGATGGCCTGCTCGAGCAGGTGGGGCACATCGGTGTTCTCGCCGGCGTAGAAGGAGCCGAGGCCGCTGATGCGCTGGGCCTCCTCCACGCCCTCGTGGCTGACGTGCGCCTGCTTCTTGTCCATCTCCACTTCGTAGTACTGCACGAAGCGGTCGCGGTCGCGCTCGAGGCCGGGCAGCTCGGCGCGGGCGGACTTCAGCTGCGCCTGCAGCTCGGGCACCTTCGCCTTCTCGCGCGCGTTGCGGATGTCGCCCTCCAGACCCTTGATGCGGCGCAGGCAGGCCTGCACGGCCTCGTCGGCCTTCGCCCAGGGCTTGTTCTTCTCGACGAGATGGCGGGCGAGCTTGTCGGCAAGCTCGTACCGAGGGGCGTCCTCGTGCGCCGGACCGCTGATGATCAGGGGCGTGCGCGCTTCATCGATGAGGATGGAGTCAACCTCGTCGACGATCGCGAACTGGCGGACGCGCTGCACCTGCTGCTCGACGGCGCGCTTCATGTTGTCGCGCAGGTAGTCGAAGCCGAACTCGCTCGTCGTGCCGTAGACGACATCACACTGGTACATGAGCCGCTTGACGGGCTCGGGCTGCATGTGGTGCGGGTGGATGGCGCCGACGGTCAGGCCGAGGGCGTGGAAGAAGGGGAAGGTCCAGTCGCGGTCGCGCTGCACGAGGTAGTCGTTCACCGTCACGACATGCACGCGCAGGCCCTCGACCGCGGCGAGGTAGGTGGCCAGCGGGGCGACGATCGTCTTGCCCTCACCGGTCTTCATCTCGGCGATCTTGCCCTGGCTAAGCACCATGGCGCCGATGAGCTGCACATCGAAGGGACGGGCTCGGAAGGGCGGCTTGCTCTCGGGATAGAGCTCGCGCACCGCTTCGTAGATCTCGTTGGGGATGTCGACCTGCAGCCAGCCGCCCTGGGGCTCGGCGCAGCCGAGGAACTCGCCCTCCGGCGGGGCCGGTTCGAGGGCTGCCATCTTCGCCTTCGTCTCCTCGTACATCGCGCGAACGTTGTCGGGGAGACGCGAGGGATCGAACTTCTCGGCGTGGGCCGGGTTGAAGATGTTGCGGATGCCGACGGCGCGGTCCATCGCCTCGCGCCCGACCGCGAAGACCTCGTCGAGCATCGCGTCACGCGATTCGCCGCCGGCGATGCGCTCGCGGAACTCGGCTGTCTTGGCGCGGAGCTGGGCGTCGGTGAGGGCGCAGACGCCTGCCTCGAGATCGCTGATCGCGGTGACTCGCTGGGTGTAGCGCTTCACGAAGCGCTCGTTGCGCGAGCCGAAGACGGCGTTCAGGACGCCGCCGATGAGGGGGATGCCTTGCGTGGACTGCATGGTGTCTGCCTTGCTGGTGCGCCGGGCCGAGCCGTCGCGCCGCCGATGGCCGGCAACGCGGGATCGAGCGGCGGACCCGGCGCGAGGGCGCGTCGAGGTCGGGATCTGTGGTGGTGCGTGCTGCGCGATCGGGCGCGCCGGAGCGGCGCGCAAGCGGCCTGACCCGGTGCGCCAAGCGCGGCGCGCGGGTCGGTGCGGTCAGCACGCGGGAGGCGGCAGGTCGAGCAGCGCGGCGCGGAGCGGCGTGATCGCAACGCCGGCGACGCGGCTGATCGCGACGCGAGCGGGCGTGCCGATCTGCGGCGAGGTGCGGACCTCCGGGCGGACGCTCGCCACCGCGACGATGACCAGGCG
The DNA here is from genome assembly GCA_043101835.1 of Phycisphaerales bacterium. Classification (GTDB taxonomy): domain Bacteria; phylum Planctomycetota; class Phycisphaerae; order Phycisphaerales; family UBA1924; genus JBICHM01. Next base: position 6,650 of record JBICHM010000119.1, read on the forward strand.
CTCACCCACCTCGTGGCAGGCGAAGATGCGCGCGGCACGGGCGTCACGACGCGCGGACGCGGCGTGGGCCTCCCCGGCAGCCGCGATGCACGCGACCATGGCCAGGAGCGTGAGGATCGTCACGCCCCCCGGCATCCGGGGGTTTCGTCGGGTGGTGGTCTGCATCGGGTCCATGGACTCGGGAAGTATCGGCCCGAGATGGATGCCGGGCAAGGCGGGATTCCCCGGCCTCGGCGAGATTCCGGGCCGGAATATCCTTGATCGGGCCGGTCGGGAACGCCGGCGCGTGGAGGACGCCATGTCGAGCACGCACGATTACGACCTGCTGGCGCCGATCGACCGGCTCGACGAGGTGGATTCCACCCAGAAGCATGCCCGGCGCGCGGTCGAGGCCGGCCAGTGCGCCGATCGCGGTCGGATGTTCGTCGCCGCCCGGCAGACGGGAGGCGTCGGGCGGTTCGGACGCGCCTGGTCGAGCCCTCCCGGCGGGGTGTGGGCGACGTTGGTCTGGCCGCTCGGCCCGCAGAGTGCGCAGATCATCGACGGCCTCGGCCTGCGCTGCGGGCTGGCGACGGCTCGTGCGGTCGAGAAGGTCCTCGCCGACCACGGGCACGCTGACCCCGTCCGGCTCAAGTGGCCGAACGATGTGCTCGTCGGGGGCAGGAAGATCGCCGGCGTGCTCTGCGAGGTGCTGCATCGCAACGGGATGGCGTACGCGCTGGTGGGCGTGGGCGTGAACGGCAACTCCCGGGCGAGCGATCTGCCGCCGGAGGTTGCGCCGCGTGCGACGACGCTGCGCGACGAGATCGGTCGGGATGCGCACCTGGGCCGGTTCGTGCGCGATCTGCGCGACCGGCTGTGCGAGGCGCTGGCCGTCCACGGCCTGCCGCAGAAGTGGCGGGTGGAGATCGACGAGCGCCTGGCGGGCGTGAACGAGCGGGCGCATATTCGGCTGGCCGACGGATCGACGCGCGAGGGCGTGCTGCTCGGCCTGACGCCGGACGGGCGTCCGAGGCTGCGGACCGAGACGGGCGAATGGGTGGCGCCGCCAGGCGCGGAGCTCTCGCCACCCTGACCGGACGACCAGGCGATTCGCCCCTCATCGCCGAGAAATGTAAAGCGTGCTTGACACGGCGTCGATGTCAACTATATTTGACACAGTGTCAAGCAACGCCGTCACGGCGAAGGGAGCGACATGGGCGCATCGTTCGAAGAAAAGAGCGTGTGGGTGCAGCTGGTGGGCCTCGCGGCCGGGCTGGGGGCCTACTTCGTTGTCGCTGGGATCATGCTGGCGAACGGGGTGCGCGTTCTGGCCCCCTTCGTGCCGGTCTTTGCGGTGGCGCTGGTGTTCCTGATCACGCTGATGGTGGTCGGGCACGTGCTCGCGGCGATCACGCGGAAGCCGGAGGCCGCCGACGAGCGGGACCGCGTGATCGAGTGGCGCGCTGAGAGCCACACCGCCTGGATGCTGCCGATCGGTGTCTTCCTCGCGATCACAGGCCTGCTGTTCGCGTTCGAGCCGGTGTGGATCGCGCACCTGCTGCTGCTGTCGCTGTTCATCGCGGAGATGGCGAAGCTGGCGCTGCAGGCCTTGTACTACCGCCGGGGGGTGTAGGAATGGGGCGCCCGAAGAGCCGCGTGACGAACTGCATCAAGATGCATCGATTCGTCGCCGGGGAGATGACGCAGCAGGACCTCGCCGATCGCATCGGGGTGTCGCGCCAGACGCTGAACGCGATCGAGGGCGGCAAGTATGCGCCGTCGCTGGAGGTGGCGTTTCGTATTGCGCGCGTGTTCGGGAAGGCGCTGGAGGAGGTCTTTCAGTACGACGCTGACGGCGCTGGCGGCGCGCCTCGCTAATGGACGAGCGCCACGGGGCCGCCGACCTTCTCGAGGACTTTCGCGGTGACGCTGCCGAAGAGCAGGTTGTAGATCCAGGAGTGCGTGTAGGCGCCCATGACGATGAGCGAGTAGCCGGCGCGCTCGACCGCGTGTTCGACGAGTTTCGCCTCGTCCCCCTGCTCCTCGACCCCGAGCGAAAGCACGGTGGCGTCCGGGGCGAGCTCGGCGGCCCGGTCGAGGGCCTCATCGAGGCTGCGGCCGTGGCCGGCGGCGGCGAGGACCGCCAGCGGCCACCCGGCCTGCTTTGCGAGGTCCGCGGCGAAGGACACGGCGCGCTTCGCTTCGGGCGCGCTGTCGTAGATCGCGAGCACGCGCGTGATGGGGCGCATCGAGCCGCTGACGACGACCACCGGGCACGGCGCATGCGCCACGAGCGCGCGCGTCGTGGAGCCGACACCCGTGCGCGCGAAGCGTCCCTTGCGTCCGAGGATGATCAGATCGTCGGCGCCCGCCTCCTCACAGAGCGCATCAAGCAGCCTGCCGTGGGCGATGACCGGCGTGAACCTCACGGAGCGGGTTGCGCACTCCTCTTCGAGTGACGCGAGGGCGCGCTCGGCCTGCTGGCGTTCCGCCTGGATGCGTTCGTTGTCGTACATCAGCGCGGGACCGAGATCGACGCCGAGCGTGGGGTCGGCCATCGCCACGGGGGCGACCGCCGGCTCGAGCGCGTAGAACCCGACGACTGTGGCCTTGGCGGCCATGGCGAGCATGAGCGCGTAGGCGAAGGCCTCGCGCGCGTCCTCGGAGCCGTCGAAGGCGACGATGATGCGTTGCAGCACGGCAATGCTCCCTTCCGGCGGACGGCCGCTCTTTGCAGATAATGCTATCCGCTCGGCGGGCCGATACGCTCGCCGGCGTGTGAGGAGATCGTTTGCGTGGTGTGGTTCTGGAACGGCCTCGGCGCCCTTGTCTGCCTCACGCTGCTTGCGGGCGCGTGGCGGTGGTGGCGCGGCGTCCGGTCCACCCCCCCGCTCCCGCCCATGCCGGAGTCGCCGGCATCGCCCGCGCGCGTTTCGATCATCGTCGCCGCGCGCGACGAGGCGGCCCACGTCGAGCACGCCGCGCGGAGCCTGCTCGCCCAGCGCGCGGTCGACCTGGAAGTGATCATCATCGACGACCGCTCGACGGACGGCACCGGAGCGATTCTGGATCGTCTCGCGGCCGAGCTCCCCGGGCTGCGGGTGCTGCACATCGACGCCCTGCCCGATGGGTGGCTGGGCAAGTGTCATGCGCTGCATCGCGGATCGCAGATCGCGACGAGGGAATGGCTGCTCTTCGCCGATGGGGATGTGCATATGACTCCGGCCGTTGTCGCGCGCGCCGTCGCGCTGGCAGCGGCGCGCGGCGCGGCGCATGTGGCGCTGATCCCGCGCATCAGCGACACCTCCATCGCGGTGCGCCCATGTCTGCTGCAACCGGTGCTGGCGGTGTATGAGCGCGCCCCGGCGGTGCACCGCGATCCGCCGTCGAAGCGCATCTACGTCGGCGTCGGCGCGTTCAACCTCGTGCGCCGCGACATCTACGATGCCTTCGGCGGGCACGAGACGCTGCGCCTCGAGGTGATCGACGACCTCAAACTCGGTCTGCTCGTCGGGCGCGCCGGAGGTCGCACGCTGCTCTATGACGCGACGGCGGATCTGTCGGTGCCGTACATCACGAGCGTCTCGCGCCTCTTCCATGTCGTCGAGAAGAACATCTTCGCGCTCTTTCGCTTCTCGCTGCTGCTGACGACCGGCGCGAGCGCGGCGGTGCTGGCGATCTGGCTCGCTGCTGTGCTCGGCCCGGTGATCGCGATGGCGACCGGGGCGCCGGTGTGGTGGGCGGGGCCGGTGTGCCTGTGGGCGCTGGCGCCGGCGGAGGCGATCGCGGCCCGGCGCCAAAGGTGGAGCCCCTGGTGGGCGCTCGTCGGCCCGCTCACGATGCCGCTGGCCGCGGCGGCGGCGATGAACTCCGGCCTGCGGGGCTGGTGGCGCGGGGCGATCGTCTGGCGGGGAACGGCGTACGCGATCTCGGACCTGCGCCGCGGCGCCGTGCGGTAGCACGCAATGCCCGGCCGGCCCGGGCGTTGGGCGGGAGGAGGCCTCGATGGCGCAGGCGGCGGATCAGCGACGGATCGAGGACGCGACGGTGTCGATGTCGGCGATCTCGCCGGTCGATTTCGGCGAGGCCGAGGCGCGCCATCTGCTGTGGCGCGCGGGATTCGGGGGGACGCCCTCGCAGATCCGGGCGCTCGCGGCGATGGGGCCCGACGACGCCGTGGACCTGCTGCTCGGCCACGAGCGTGCGCTCCCCGCGGTGCGCGCCGACGAGCGTTTCGATGGCTCCATCGTGCGCCGCCTGACCGATCGAGAGCGCAACGAGGTGCGCCGTGCCCAGCAGGCCGGCGATGAGGACACGCTCGCGCGCTTCCGGCTCGAGCGCCAGCGTCAGCAGCGCGCCGATCGTGAACAACTGCGCGAACTGCAGGCGTGGTGGCTGGGGCGGATGATCGAAGATGCGCAGCCGCTGCACGAGAAGATGACGCTCTTCTGGCACGGCCACTTCGCGACGAGCTACCGCAAGATCGAGAACTCCTACCACCTCGCGATGCAGAACGATCTGTTCCGGCGCGAGGCGACGGGCAACTTCGGGCGTCTGCTCTTCGGGATCATCCGCGATCCGGCGATGCTGGCGTACCTCGACAACCAGCGGTCGAGCGCGCGCGCCCCGAACGAGAACCTCGCGCGAGAGATCATGGAGCTCTTCAGCCTCGGGCGCGGGCATTACAGTGAGCGCGATATCCGTGAGGGCGCGCGGGCGCTGACTGGGTATTCCTTCGAGGGCAACGAGTTTGTCTTTCTGCCCAACGCGCACGACGACGGGCGAAAGACGATTCTGGGGCGTTCCGGCGACCTCGATGGAGATGGCTTCGTCGAGGCGATTCTCGCCCAGCGCCGGTGCGCGGAGTTCGTGGTGGCGCGCCTGTACGCGTTCTTCGTGTCGGGCTTGCCGGACGATCTTCGCACGGCGCCTCGGAATCAGCGGAGCGTGATTCTCAGCCTGACGCGGACGATGCTCGCCGAGCGGTACGAGGTGCGGCCGGTATTGCGCCGGCTCTTCCTGAGCGAGCATTTCTACGATCCGGCGCTGCGCGGCGGGCAGATCAAGTCGCCCGCGGCGTGGACGGTGGGGCTCTGCCGCGAGCTCGCGGCGCCGGCGCGGGACACAGGCGGGCTCGTCGAGGCGATGGGCCTGATGGGTCAGCGACTGCTGCTCCCGCCGAATGTCGCCGGCTGGCCGGGCGGTCGCGCGTGGATCAACGCCTCCACACTCCTCACGAGGCAGAACCTCCCGGTGTTCCTGCTGACGGGACGCCGGCCGGGAGACGGCGCCGGGGATGTGCCGGACCTCTACGACGCTGCGCCGCTGCTGGACGACCTGGGCGTCGCGCGCGATGCCTCGGCGCGCGAGATGGCCACGGCGCTGGCGGGGCACCTGTACGGCGTGTGGGCGGACGGCGCGCGCAACTCGCTGATCGGGGAGCGCATCGACGCCGCGGTGGAGGCGGCGGCCGGGGCGCGCGGGAACGAACGCGCGGTGCGGATCATCCTGGCGCTCTCGGCGGCGCCGGAGCATCAACTCTGCTGAGGGAGCGATGGCGATGGATTTCCTGACGAATCCCGATTCGGCGCACGCGTTCACGCGCCGGCTCTTCCTGCAGCGGGGCGTGGCGCTGGCGTCGGCGGCGACGACGATTCCGCTGCTGCTCGAGCGGTCCGCCGAAGCGTTCGCGGCGCCGGAGGGTCTTTCGTCGATCCCCGGTGTCGCCGAGGAGCGCGTGCTCGTCGTTGTGCAGCTGGCCGGCGGAAACGACGGGCTGAACACGGTGATCCCCTACGGCATGGACGCGTACTACCGGGCGCGACCCGGCATCGGCGTGGCGCAAGGCGAAGCGCTGGCGCTGGATGAGCGCGCGGGCGTCGGATTGCATCCGCGCCTCGCGGGGCTGAAGGCGCTGCACGACGACGGGATGCTCAGCGTGGTGCAGGGGGTGGGGTATCCGAACCCGGACCGCTCGCACTTCCGCTCGATGGACATCTGGCACACGGCCGACACGAGCGCGACGGGCGCGGGGTGGCTGGGCAAGTTCTTCGACAACGAGTGCGAGGGAGCGCCGGGCCAGGCGCACGCCGGTTGCAGCGCGTGCGCGCCGCTGGCGGGCGTGGCGATCGGGCAGGAGGCGCCGCTGGCGATGCAGGGGCGCCGGACGGCCCCGGCGTCATTCGAGCGGGCCGAGTTGCTGCGCTGGAGCGCCGCGGGCGACGAACGCCTGGCGGCGGCGTACGACGAGATCGTGGGCGCGGGCGCGCCCAACGGCGTCGGCCCCGACGGAGAGGCAGCGTTCCTGATGCGGACGGCGCTCGATGCGCGCGTTTCGAGCGAACAGATCCGTCGCGCGGTCGCGGCGTCGAACGCCGGGGTGTACCCGCGCAGCGATCTGGGCGGCCAGCTGGCGATGGTGGGCGCGATGATCCGCGCCGAACTGCCGACGCGCGTGTACTACGTCTCGCTCGGTGGGTTCGACACGCACGCCGGCCAGGGCGGGGCACAGGGGCGCCACGCCAACCTGCTGGCCCAGTTCGGCGACGCCATCAGGGCGTTCTACAGCGACCTGCGCGCCGCCGGGCAGGACGGGCGCGTGCTGACGATGGTCTTCAGCGAGTTCGGCCGGCGCGTCGGCCAGAACGCCAGCGGCGGCACGGACCACGGGGCCGCGGCCCCGATGTTCCTCGTCGGGCCGATGGTCCGCGCCGGGCTGGTTGGCGCGCATCCGTCCCTGGACGACCTTGACAACGGCGACCTCAGGTACGGGGTCGACTTCCGCCGCGTGTACGGCACGATTCTCAGCGAGTGGATGGGCGCCGACCAGCGCGCGGTGCTCGGCCGGCGATACGCACCGGTGAAGACGCTCGTGCGCGGCCTGTGACAAGGACGGTTGCATCCGGCCGGTGACTCGGTATGCTCCCAAATGTAGCGATTGCTACATTTCAAGGAGGCGACGATCATGCGGACCTGGACCGGGTGCGCGGCTGCTGTCCTGTGCGCCTGTGCGGCGCACGCGCAGCCGGCAACAACTGCTGAGAGCGCGACGCGGGAGAACGGCCTCTTCGGTCTGCCCGCCGGCCCGATCGATACGCCGCTGGTGACCGACCGGCCGGACTTCACCGAGAGCGCGCTCGCCGTGCCGATCGGACGCCTGCAGGTGGAGGCGGGCCTCACATTCTCCTCCGACGACGACTCGGACAGCGACCTCTGGACGCTCCCCGAAGTCCTGCTGCGCGTGGGCGTGGCGGAGGACCTCGAGCTACGCTTCGAGCTGCCGAGTTACGCCATCCTGCGCAACAGCGCCGATGAGGACGGGCTCACCGACTCGAGCATCGGATTCAAGTGGCGATTCATCGAGCAGGACGGCGCCGTGCCTGACCTCGCGGTCATCGGCTCGCTGCAGTTGCCCACGCACGAGGATCCCTTCGGCATCGACGGCGTGCACCCGGGCGTCGTGCTCGCGGCGGGCTGGGATCTGTCGGAGGAGCTCGCCGAGGGCTACGGCCTGGGGGTGAACCTGGGCGTCTCGGAATCGGACAACGATGTCGGATCGAGCGTGTGGGACGCATCGTGGTCGATCGCGCTCGGCGTTCCGATCGATGACGCGTGGGGCGCGTATGTGGAGTACTTCGCGGAGTCGCCCGGCACGACGCTCTCGGAGACCGCGCACTCGTTCGGCACGGGGCTGACCTACCTCGTGCACACGAATCTGCAGCTCGACTTCCGCATCGGCTTCGGTCTCAGCGATGAGGCGGAGGATTTCTTCACCGGCGCGGGGCTTGCTTACCGCTTCTGACCGCGTCGGCCGGTGGGTCGGTCGTCGCGCTCCTTCTTCATGATGAAGAGATAGTTGAAGCCCCGCAGGAAGAAGTTTTCCTGCACGGCCGCCTTGCGCCAGTTGCCGCGTTTGAGCTTCTCGTTGTGGCGGACGACGCAGACGATGTCGATCGGCCGGAATCGCTCGCGCAGGACGCTGAAGAGCTCGAAGCCGATGGGCATGAAGGCCTGCTTCGGGGGCCTGGCGCCCTTCTGGAACGAGTCGCTGACATACAGCGCCATCATGCGCCGGTTCTTGAGCACGCGATCGATCTCGGCGATGACCTCGCGCATGGCGTCGTAGTACGCCTCTCCCTGGTCTTCGGCGCCGGCGTCGAGCTTGCCGATGCAGCGCGGGTCGTCGGTGTACTCGATGTGCGTGGAGTACGGCGGATCGATGAAGACGAAGTCGGCGACCTCGTCCTCGAGGGGGAGCTTTCGCGCATCGGCGCGGAAGATGTCGTCGCGCGTGGGGCCGAGATCGTACCCGAGCGCGCGCCGACCGAGGTCGCGCGCGACATCGAGCGTGGTGCCGGAGCCGCACATCGGATCGACGACGAGGTCCTTGGCGCGCGTATAGCGCTGGAGGAGCTGCCAGATGACCCACGAGGGCGTGGCGCCGGCGTAGGCCTTGTCGCCCTGTATCCCCTCGCCGTAGTGCTGGCTGGGGTACTCCCAGAGCGTGGTCGGGAAGACCGTGAGCTCGGGCTTGCGGTAGGGCTCGCGCCGGGGTGCGCGCTGGCGCTGGCCTCGTGGCCGGGGGGCGCTCATCGGAGCGTCTCGAGCAGCGCCTTGAGCAGGCGGCTGCGCGCCTCGTCGATGGGCGCCTCGATGCGCGCGCCCGCGGCCTGGGCGTGCCCGCCGCCCCCGAAGACGCGCGCGAGCTGGTTCACATCGAGGGAGGGCTTGCCATCGGGCCCGGTCTTGCTGCGGAGGCTGATCTTCGTGCGCGACGGATCGTGCGCCGTCAGGAGCGCGCTGACGATGACGCTCTCGACGACGAGGGGCTTGTCGCTGATGCCGCCGGTGTCCTCGGGGCCGGCGCCGGCGGCTTCGAAGTCATCGTGGCTGAGCGTCATGATCGCGACCCGGTTGTCGGCGTGCAGCTCGACGCCGTGGAGGGCCCGCCCGAGCAGGAAGAGGCGCGCGACGCGGTCGCGCTGCTCGATGATCTGGAAGAGCGCCGCGTGACGCACGCCGGCCTCGAGCAGGTCGGCGGCGACGCGCATCGTGCGCGGCGTGACGTTCGAGTGGCGGAACCAGCCGGTGTCGGTGGCGACGCCGAGGTAGAGCGGCTCGGCGACATCGCGCGGCAGTCCCGCGACGGCGGTGTCGAGGATGGCGGCGCAGACGGGGGCGAGGATCTCGCACGCCGCGGCGGCGCGGGTGTCGAGCAGGCGGCGCGGTGTGATGTCGGGGTCGCCCTGCAGGTGGTGGTCGATGACGAGCGTGCGGTCGGCGCGGGCCGCGACGAACTCGCGCGCCTCGCTGATCTGCGACCACGAGCCGGTGTCGACGATGGCGACGAGGTCGGGATCGCCGAGATCGCCGCGCTGGACGCCTTCCACCCCGGTGTGGATGGCGGGGGTGTCGCCGACGAGGTCGTCGAAGGCGTGCACCCAGGGGCCGGCGTAGGCGCAGGTCGCGTCGACACCGGCGTGGCGCAGGGCGCGCACGAGGGCGAGGGTCGAGCCCACGGCGTCGCCGTCGGGCTTGCTGTGGGTGAGCACCATCACGGATGCGGCGGCGCGCATTGCACGCGCGGCGTCGCCGACATCAAGGGTGCTCGTCCAGCCGGGGGCGGCGTGGGTATTCATGCTGCGCCGGTCTCCGCGCCGACGGGGCGCCGCGCGGAAGCGATACGCCAGCGGACGCCCTCCCGCTCGAGCGCGCTGCGCGTGTCGGCGATATCGCGATGGATCTGTTCGATGAGGGGCTGCACGCCGCGGTAGGCGACCTGATCGCGCAGCCAGGCGATGAGATCGATCGAGAGCGTCCAGCCGTAGTCGTCGGCGGGGCCGGACCAGTCGAGGATGTGCGCTTCGAGGCGGCGCGCTTCGGCGCCGAAGGTGGGGTTCGTGCCGACGCTGACCGCCGCGGGGCGCTGCGATCCATCAGGCAGGGTGGCGAGACCGGCGTAGACGCCGTCGGCGGGGAGCATCGTCTCGGCGTTGAGGTTCGCGGTGGGGAATCCGAGGTCGCGTCCGCGTCGCGCGCCCGACGCGACCACACCGACCACCCGGTGGGGCCTTCCGAGCACGCCCGCCGCGTCGCGCACGCGTCCTTCGGCGATCATCCAGCGCGCGAGGGTGCTCGAGGCGTCGGCGACGAGCTGGTCCGCGGTCGCGATGCGCACCGGCGGCACGACGTCGGCGCGGAAGCCCATCGACGCGCCGAGGTCGGCGAGCGTGCGGACCGTCCCGGCGCGGGCGCGCCCGAAGCGGAAGTCCTCGCCCTCGACGATGGCGGTCGGGTGGTGCTGGCCCACAACGAGGCGGAGGAAGGCCTCGGGTTCGAGGGCGAGCAGGTCGCGTGTGGGCTCGAGTCGGACAACGGCGTCGGCGCCAAGTTCCCGGAGCAGTTGCGCGCGTCGATCGAAGGTGGTGAGCGTCGCCGGCGACTGCCGAGGGCGGAGGACGCTGATCGGGTGAGGCCAGAAGGCCATCGCGACAACCTGCCCATCAGAGCCGGCGAGGGCGCGGGCGCGCTCGATGAGCGCACGATGGCCGAGGTGGACACCGTCGAAGTTACCGATCGTCAGCGCGGCGCCGGACAGAGGGGAAAGGGTAGGCGATCGGTGGCGTGTGCTGCGACGCGATCCGCCTCCGGATACTGTCTGAACGCGATGGCCGGCCTGCTTTCGGACATCCTGGCGGCGCGGGGGGGCGGCGCGCTGCTCGTTGTGGCGGCGCCGAGCGAGGCCGGCGCGGTGCTCAAGGCCCTGGACGCAGACGCCTCGCTTCGCGACCGATTCTGGGAGCGCCTGACGCTCGCCGACGGCATCGACCTCGTGATCACCGGCGTGGGGAAGGCGAACGCGGCCGGCGCGACGGCGCGCGTGCTCGACCTTGCGCGCGATCGCGTGGTCGTCAGCCTGGGCGTCGGTGGGGCGCTCCCCGACAGCGGGGTGCGGATCGGCCAGGTGGTGCTCGGCGCGAAGAGTGTGTTCGCCGACGAGGGGCTCGAGGCCGAGGCCGGATTCCGCACGAGCGAGTCGATGGGGTTTCCGGCCCGGCTCGGACCGGGGGGCGTGGTCGGCGGGCGCATGGGCGTGGCTGCGGATGCGGACCTGCTCGCGGCGCTGCGCCCGATCGCTGATCGCGAGGCGGTGGTGGCGACGGTCTCGACCTGCGCCGGGACGGACGCCCGGGCGATGGCGGTGATCGCGCGGACCGGCGCAGCCGTGGAGGCGATGGAAGGAGCGGCGGTAGGCGTCGCGGCGGCGAACTGCGCCGCGGCGGGCGGCGCATCGGCGCCGGCATTCGTCGAGATCCGCGTCGTCAGCAACACCACGGGCGACCGGGCGCGCCAGCGCTGGGACCTCGCCGGCGCGCTGGCCGGGGTCGAGCGAATCGGCGGAGCGCTCTAAAGGAACGACGGTCGCGGAGGTTCTCGGACGCGCGCGGCCGGTTTGGGCCGCTGCGCCCGTCTGTGCCGGACAGGAAGACTGGGATGGCCGGGTCGGCGTCAACACGCGCCGGGGGCGGACCGATGAACGGGCAGACGCACACCAGCGTCGCGCCTGCGCACCGGCGCTTTGCGTGGAGGACGCCGCGATGGCCTTCGGGATGTTCGGAAATCAGGCCCCGCCGATCGGGATCGAGTTCGGCACGCATTCACTGAAGGCGTTGCAGATCGACCCCACGGGCAAGCCGACGGTGATGGCCGCGGCCGCGATCGACACGCCGGAGAAGCTGCTGACCGACGACATCGGTCGGATGGCGTTCCAGGCGGAGAACCTGCCGGCGCTGATCCGTGAGGCGGGCTTCAAGGGGAAGCGGGCGATCTGCTCGCTCCCGGCGAAGCAGACGATCGTGCAGCACATCCAGGTGCCCAAGAACGAGGGCGCCGACATGACATCGGCGGTGCAGAATCAGATGCAGATCCAGATGGGGATTGACCCGCGCAGCGCGGTGATCCGCCAATTCGAGGTCGGCGACTTCACGCGCTCGGGCGGCACCAAGACGGAGGTCATCTGCTTCGCGGTGGCTCGCGATGTGGTCTTCCGCCAGATCGAGGCGCTCCGCCGCGCGAAGCTCGAGCCGGTGGGCATCCATTCATCGCAGGTCGCCGTGGCGCGCGCCTTCGACCGCATCACGCGGCGCGAAGAGGACGCGAAGCTCACGACGCTGTTCATCGACCTCGGCGCCGGCACGACGAAGGTCGTGATCACGCACGGCCGAGACCTCGCCTTCGCCAAGACCGTCGATGTCGCGGGCCGGACCTTCGACGAGGTGTGCGCCAAGCAGCTCGAATGCGGGCTGCTGGAGGCGCGCCGGCAGCGTCTGGAGCTTGCGACGCAGGCCGCCCCGCCGGAGACCCCGGCGCCGCGCTC
>JBICHM010000120.1:0-10492 GCA_043101835.1 Phycisphaerales bacterium
CGATGCTGGATGTCACCGGGCGCAGCGCGCTGCCGCGGCGCAACCAGCTGGACATCGCGAACCTGCTCTTTCAGCACGAGGAGCACAAGGAAGCCGCGGGCGCGTACGAGGTCTTCCTGAAGGCGTATCGCGACGACCCCGAGACGGCGCGCGTGCGCCTGATGCTGGGGTTGCTGTACGCGCGGTATCTCGATCAGCCGGACCTGGCGCGACCGATGCTGGAGCGCGCCCGCGCCGGCGTGCACGAGCAATCGCAGCGCGAACTCGTCGAGGCGCTGCTCGCCGAGGTCGGCGCGACACCTTGAGCAGCGAGGACGCCATGCCCCCCCATCGCACGCGCATCAAGATCTGCGGCGTCCGCACGCCTGACGCCGCGCTCGCGGCGGCGGAAGCCGGTGCGGACGCGATCGGCTTCGTCTTCGTGGCAGGCTCGCCGCGCGTGGTGGACCCGTCGGTGGCGTGGGGTGTGATACAGGCGCTGCCGCCCTTCGTCACGACGGTGGGGCTCTTCCGCAACGCGAGCGTGGACGACTACCTCGACGGCGAGCAGTCGTGCCCGACGGATTTCGGGCAGTTGCACGGCGACGAGCCGGAGGATGTGGTGCGTGCCTGCGGGCCGCGCGTGATCAAGGCGATCCGCTTCGACGGCGCGACAATCGAGCATGACCTCGCGCGTTGGAGCGCGATCGACGAGGTGGACGCGGTGCTCGTCGATGGCGGCGACGGCGGGCAGGGCGTGGCGCTCGACTGGGTAGCGCTCGCGCGTGCGGCGCACGCGTGCACGAAGCCGCTGATCCTCGCCGGCGGCCTGACGCCGGAGAATGTGGGCGAGGCGGTGAAGATCGTGCGCCCCTTCGCGGTGGATGTGTCGAGCGGGGTGGAGTCGTCGCCGGGGGTGAAAGACCCGGCGAAGATCGCGGCGTTCTGCGCGGCGGTGCGGGCGGCGGATCACCTCTGATTGGGTGCCACGCATTGCCCGAAGGGCAACGCGTGATTAGTCATCCGAACCGCAACGCACGCGTTGGCCTTCGGCCAATGCGTGGCACCCGCGCTAGCGGATCTCTTCCTTCGTCTTCGTGACCAAACGCACCCCCTCGATGCGCAACTCCTTGTCCACGCCCTTGGCCATGTCGTAGAGCGTGAGCGCGGCGACGCTCGCGGCGACGAGCGCCTCCATCTCCACGCCGGTGCGCGCGGTGACGCTCGCCGTCGCGACGATGCGCAGGCGGTCGGGCGCGGCGCGTTCGAAGTCCACGGCGAGGTGGTCGACGGGCAGGCTGTGGCAGAGGGGGATGAGTTCGTCCGTGCGCTTCGCGCCCATGACGCCGGCGATGCGCGCGGCGGCGAGGGCGTCGCCCTTGGGCAGGCCTTCGCCCTCGATGAGGTCCAGCGTGCTCGCCTGCGCGCAGAAGAACGCCTCGGCGACGGCGCGACGGCGCATCGGCGCCTTGGCGCCGACGTCGACCATCGCTGCGCGCCCGCGCTCGTCGGTGTGGGTGAGTCTGTCCGGCGTCGTCATCGGTGCGCTCCTTGCGGGCCGTCACCGTACCGCGCGGTCCATGCGTCGAGTTCGGGCGGAACGAGCGACCAGAAGCGGCGAAGTCGGCTGAGCGAGGCGCCCATGCGTTTCGGCTTCAGCGGGCCGCGGTAGATGAGGATCACCTCGCGATTGCGGATGCGCCAGCGCAAATCGGGGCGTTCGAGGAGGAAGGCCTGCATCTCGGGGCTGAGCAGCGTGACGGCGAAGGGCTCGTCGTCCGTGCCCACCCAGAAGGCGCGATTGAAGTCGTCGTTCTCGAGCAGCACGCCGCTCGCTTTGCCGAGCTTCAGGGCGATGCGGCTGAAGAAGCGGCGCGGGGCGATCTTCACGGTCGGCCAGTCCGGCGCTTCGCAGGCGTAGACGGTGTGGTCGATGACGACGGGCGTGCTGCCGGCCATCGTGGTGAGGTTGTGGTGGAAGATGGTCAGCGCGCGTCCGTTGAGGTCGGCGGCGTAGGCCGACTTCACCTTGCCGCGCATGCGGCTGAGTGTGGGCAGGTCGGCGTAGCGGCTGCGAAGCGCCGCCGTGGCGTCGGGGATTGGCTGCAGCTCCACGACAGGCTGATCGGCATCAACGGAGTTTGCGCCCGCTCGGCGCGCGGCGGCGCGTCGCGACGCGGCGCTGGCGATCATCGCCACCAGGATCGCGACCACGATGGCCGCGGCGACCGCGACGCCGACCATCGACCAGTTTGTTGCGCCCCCCTGCTGCGCGAGCGCGCCGTGGCTCGAGATGGCGGCGATGGTGCGCATCGATTCTCCGTTCGGCGTGCTCGATGCATGATCCCATGTGCCGCGTGTGGAGGCGACGCGGCATATTCACGACATCTTAGTCCACATTGCCGCACCAGAGTCTACGATGACGGCGCGGCGGGATCGGCGCATCGCCGCAGGCCGGAGGCGAGCTATGGCGAGCACGACGGAACGGCGCTCGGACGAGTTGGGACCACCAGCCCGAGACGAGCGGGCGCAGGGCGAGCGGGCCCAGGAGGAGCGGGTCGGCCGTCCCATGACGTCGCGCGAGGGGAGCGCGATTGAATGGAACGGCCAATCGGGCGTGCGTGAGTTTCGGGTCGACGCGACGGCGCGGCCCGACTCGCGCAACCCGAGCGCGACGCCTCGACGCATCTGCATCGGCGAGGTGTGCGAGCCGCTGTCGTGATTGCGCAGGTCAGCCGGCGGGCGTGAAGCTGGCGCCGGGAAGCACATCCATCGTGACCATCTGGTCGACCTGGAAATCGCCGGGCTCCTGGAGGTCGTGCAGGCGGCAGGCGATGGGCACGCCGGCGCTGACGACGACGCTGCGGTCCTTCTCTTCGACGGCGATGATGCGTCCCTGCACGCGGCGCGGGCGCCCTTCGACGGGCTCCACATAGCGCCCGCCGGCGCTGATGGTGTCCATGCGCCGGGCCTGCACGCGGATGCGCCCTTCGACTTTCTCGCCGACCGGTGTGGTGAGCGCCTGCTCAACGACGAGGCGGATGCGGTAGTCGGAGCCGGGGATGCGGAGGACGACGAAATCGTCGCCGGTCGCGTGCACGACGCCGCGCACGACGGCGGGGTCGGTGGGCGGGGGCACGGTGCTGGCGGGGTCGATCATCGCGGTTCCTCCACGGGTCGGCTGGGGGAGCTCGGTTGCGGGAAGGCGGATGCTATCGGCGTCGGCGCGACGCCGCCAAGGCCGGTCAGGCGCCCGCGCCCTCGGGCACATCGGGCAGCGCCGGGTGGGGCATTCCCAGAAAGTTCGCCAGCAGCCACGGGCCGTGGTGGGTGAGGAACGACTCGGGGTGGAACTGCACGCCTACGAGGGGCGCCATCGCGGGATCGTCCCAGACGCGGCGCAGGCCCATGACGACCTCGGCGCGCGCGCCGTCGTCGAGGGTGTCCTCGCACCAGGCGCTGACGGCCCAGCCGCGGGTCGGCACGGAGTTGCGCAGGACGACGAGGCTGTGGTAGCGGGTGGCGACGAAGGGGTCGGGCAGGCCGGCGAAGACGCCGGAGCCGTCGTGATGCACGAGGCTGGTCTTACCGTGCATGAGTCGGCTGTGGCGGGTGACGGTCATGCCGTGGAGGTCGCCGATGCACTGGTGCCCGAGGCAGACGCCCAGCACCGGCACGCGCCCGGCGAAGCGCTCGATGATGGCGCTGGAGACGCCGGCTTCCTTCGGGGTGCAGGGGCCGGGGCTGATGATGACGCGCTCGGGGCGCATCGCCTCGGCTTCATCGGGGGTGATCTTGTCGTTGCGGACGACGCGCAGGTCGATGGCGGCGTCCAGCTCGCCGATGCGCTGGACGAGGTTCCAGGTGAAGGGGTCGTAGTTGTCGATGAGGAGGATCATGGCGAGCCGGCAAGTGTAGCCCGGCGCCGGCGTGATCCGACGCCCGTCACGCCGCGTCGCGCGTGCCGGCGACGCCGTCGAGCGTCACGTAGAAGAGGTCCGTCGTGATCGGGTAGGGCATCATCTGGAAGTCCTTGCGAACCCGCTCGACGACGCGCTCGATGAACTGGTCGGGCCTCGGGCTCATGGCGACGAAGACATCGCGCGCCGGGGTGGCGACGAGGAAGTCGCCGCCGAGCTCGGGGGCGAGCGTCTCGTAGAGGTTGAGCAGCAGCAGACGCGCGGCGTCGTAGCCGTCGCGGTTGCTGAGAATCGCGGCCCGTCCGCCGTCCTCGCTGTCGACGAGGCGCAGCTCGAGGTCGTTGGAGGCCTCGACGAGGTTCTGGCGCGCGATGGCGTCGAGGTCGTCGATGCTCACGCCCCAGCGGATCATCTGCTCGGTCGTGATGCTGACGGTCATCTGCGGCAGGTCGATCACAAAAAGGACGACGGTGCCGTTGACGAAGGGCGCGTGGGCGACCATCTCCGGCTGGAGGTGGTTGAAGATCGATTCGGGGTGGATGCGCGGCATGATCATGCGGCGCGCGACATCCAGGGGCAGGCTCTCGACGCCGGCGAGTTCGCCCGAGAAGAGGTTCTCGAGGTACTGCTCGGTGATCTGCGTGCCGCTGTCGGGGTTCTGATGGACGAGGCGAAAGAGGTTCTGGAGGTCGAGACGGCGCCCATTGATGATCAGTTCGCCGGGGCCGGTGAGCTCCACCTTGTAGTCGGGGTGAAGGCGCGACAGCATTGCAGCGACCTGCTCGGCGAACGCTTCGGGCTCTGTGGGCATCCTGGCCATCAATGCGCCTCGCCCGGGAAGAAAGGCCCCGGGCCGGCGCCACTCATCGACATAGGGGATACGCCTCCCTGAGCCAGTGGTTCGCATGAGGGCCGGTTGCGCGGGCACGTCCGGGAACAGGCCGGGATTGGCGCAGTTGGTGCGCGGCCGGCGGGGATACGATGGGGCCATGATCAATCCCTGCCGCGTCGGCGACATCGAGATCGGCCCCGGTCGGCCCCTGGTGGTCATCGCCGGCCCGTGCCTGCTGGAGAGCGAGGCGCTGGGCCTCGAAATCGGCGAGTGCGTCGCCGGCGCATGCGCCGAGGCCGGCCTGCCGTACATCTTCAAGGCGTCCTTCGACAAGGCAAACCGCACGAGCGCGGGGTCGGATCGCGGGCCCGGCCTTGAGGCCGGGCTCGATGCGATCGCGCGGATCGGCGAGAAGCTGGGCGCGCCGACAACAACGGACATCCACGCGCCCGAGCAGGCTGAAGCTGCGGCGGCGCGAGTCGATCTGTTGCAGATCCCGGCATTTCTCTGCCGGCAGACCGACCTGCTCGTCGCGGCGGCGCATGCGGCGTCGGCGCACGGGCGCGCGGTGAACGTGAAGAAGGGGCAGTTTCTCAGCCCCGCCGAGATGGCCGGGCCGATGGGCAAGCTGAAGGGCGCGGGCTGCGCGAATGTGATGGCGACCGAGCGCGGCACCTTCTTCGGCTACAACCGCCTCGTGAACGACTTCGCGGGCCTGGCAGACATGATGGATCTTGGCCTTCCCGTGTGCTTCGACGCGACGCACTCGACGCAGCTGCCCGGCGCAGGGGCGACCAGCGGCGGGCGGCCCGAGCGGGCGCCGCTGCTTGCGCGTGCGGCGGTCGCGGCGGGCGTGCACGCGGTGTTCCTTGAATGCCACCCGGACCCGAAGCGTGGCAAGAGCGACGCCGCGACGATGCTGACGCTCGACAGCGTTCCGGCCCTGCTGGCGGACCTTGCCCGCCTGCGCGAGGCGATGACGGCTCAGCCGGCCCGATAGAGATCGCTGCAGGAAGCGTGTTCGTGCGGAACAGAGAAATCCGCTGGCCGGCCCCTCGCCGGATTCCTAGGGTTCACTTGGATGAAGTGCGATCGCTGCCAGAATGAGGCGACCGTTCACGAAGTGACGGTCCACAAGGGCAAGAAGGTCGAGAAGCACCTGTGCGAGCAGTGTGCGAAGACCGACGGCATCGCCATCCAGTCGCACCCGCCCATCGCGGAGATGCTCAGCAAGTTCGTCATGTCGAGCGTGTCGGGCGAGAAGCCGGCGCGCGGGCAGGCGGCCTGCGAGGGGTGTGGGCTCACATACGCCGAGTTCCGGCAGAGCGGTCTGCTCGGCTGTGAACAGTGCTACGACGCCTTTGAGGAGCAGCTCGGCCCGCTGCTCGAGCGCGCGCAGGAGGGCGGCTCGCACCATGTGGGCAAGACGCCGCGGCGCGGCGGCGGAGCGCTTGATCGTGGCAAGGTCGTCGCGACCCTGCGCCGACAACTGCTCGATGCGATCGCGGCCGAGCATTACGAGAAGGCCGCGGAGCTGCGCGACCGGCTCCGCTCCGTCGGCGCTGAGGAAGGGCCTGCGGGCGACGAGGTGTCGGCGTGACGCTGCCTGTCGAACCCGGCGGCGAGGGCGTCGAATGGCTGCGCAACGCGGGCGAGAGCAGCGATGTGGTGCTTTCGAGCCGCGTGCGTCTCGCGCGGAACATCAGCGGGTTTCCGTTTCTCAGTCGGGCGACGCGCCAGGATCGGCGCGAGGTGCTCGACATGGTCAAAGGCGTCGCGCTGCACGCGAGCCTGGCCGGCGAGATGCTGTGGGTGGAGCTGCACGATTCGCCGCCGCTCGATCGCGACCTGCTCGTCGAACGCCACTTGATCAGCAAGCAGCACGCCAAGGGCGACGAGCCGCGCGGCGTGGCGATCAGCAGCCCGGATGAGCGTCTGAGCATCATGGTGAATGAAGAGGACCACCTGCGCATCCAGGTGCTGCGCAGCGGCCTCGAACTCGCCGACGCCTACGCGCAGGCCGACAAGGTGGACGATGCGCTGGAGCAGCGGATCGACTTCGCGTTTCACAGCCGATTCGGCTATCTGACGGCGTGCCCGACGAATGTGGGCACGGGCATCCGCGTGAGCGTGATGCTGCACCTGCCGGCGCTGAAGATGACCGGCGACATCGACAAGGTGCGTCGGGCGGCGAAGGGCATGAGCCTTGCGGTGCGCGGCTTCTACGGCGAGGGCTCGGAGGCCGTCGGCGATCTCTTCCAGATCAGCAACCAGACGACGCTTGGCAAGACCGAGGAACAGATCCTCGGTGAGTTCGAGGACGAGATCCTGCCCAAGGTCATCGAGTACGAGCGCCACGCGCGCAAGACGCTGCTCGAGCGCCGGCGCCTGATCCTCGAGGATCGCGTGCACCGCGCCCTCGGCGTGCTGGAGCACGCGCGCATGCTCAACGCCGACGAGGCGCTGCACATGGTCAGCCAGGTGCGTCTCGGCGTCTTGCAGGGCGTCATCGAGGGCGTGGAGCTGCGCACGCTCAACGAGCTGATGCTGCTCTGCCAGCCGGCGCACCTGCAGCAGGCCGTCGGCACGACGATGAACCAGGCGGCGCGGCGGAAGGCGCGGGCCGACCTGGTGCGTCAACGCCTCGGGTCCGGCTGACCGATCAACACACGATGTCGCTTCGACTCCGCATCCTGCGGGACACGCTGCTGCTCGCCGGCGCGGCGATGGTCGTGATCGTCGGCGGCAGCGCGATCGCGGGGCGGCCGGCGTCGCTCTTCTGGCTTGTGCGAGCGACGCCGTTCATCGTGCTGGCGTGCATGGCTGGCGCTGTCGGACTGGCGCTGCTGCTCGGAACCGGCCCGGCGCGCGTCGCGTACACGCTCGTGCCGGCGATGGACGAGTTGTCGCTCGACGCGGCGCGCCGCGAGGCGGACGCGGCGCTCGACCGTGTCGGCGTGCAGCGCCCCTTTGGCAAGGCGCCGGATGATCTGGATGCGATCGCGCTGGCGCCGCCGTCGGTGCAGCAGTTCGCGCGCGATTGGGGCTCGCTGCGCGCGGCGGGGCTCGGGCTCGAGATTGATCTCGCCCCGGTCGCCGAGCGCCTTCGGGCGGCTGAAGCGCCGGGACCGGGCGAGGCGCGCGTGCCGGTCGGGACGCTCGACGGGCGCACGCTGCTGGTCGATCTGCGCGACGGCACGGTGGCGATCGTGCGTGCCGGCGATGACGGCGCGCAGCCCCTCGTGGCCAGCCTGCACCACGCGGTCGCCTTCGGTGCGCGCGAGGCCGACCGGCGCGATCCCCTCCAGAGGTGACGCATTCGACATGCCCTCGCGACGCGCGCACGCTGACCGGGTGGCGGATCGAAGACCCAACGCGCCGCCGTTCGTCTGGCCCCCCGCCAAGCCTCGCGTGCGTCCCGGCGCGCCAGCGGCGCCGCCTGCGATCGTCCGCCCGTCGCTGCGCTCGCGACTTGGCCGTCTGCTCCTGGACCTCGAGCGCGACTGGCTGGACCCGAGCGTGCCAGCGCTGGCCCAACGGATGGCGGCGGCCGAATGGGCGCCGGATCCGCCGGGGGCGTGGTGCGATCGCTGCGGCGACACGGTCGGGCCGCACGAGGCCGACGAGTTCGGCTGCGCGTCGTGCCGGGCAGTGAAGTGGCCGTGGGACCGCTTCGTGCGTGTCGGGGCGTACGCTGCGCCGCTGTCGGGGTGGGTTGCCGAGGTGAAGTTCACACGCTTCGGCGCGCTGGGCGTGGGGCTGGGGCGCCTGCTGGGCGAGCAGGTTCGGGCGGCTCGACCGGGGCCGGAGCCGCTGATGATCGTCCCTGTGCCGTCGAGCCTGGGCCGGCGCGTGGGACGGGGGATCGACCACGCCGGCGCGATCGGGCTGGGCGCGGCTCGGGCGCTGGAAGCCCCGCTGGTGCGGGCGCTCGGGGCCCGGCGCCGGCCGGCGCAGCGCCGGCTGCCCCGTTCGGAGCGGGCGCGACTGACGGCGGCTGCATTCCGGCCCCTCGAGGGTGTTCGCCCCGAGGGGTGGACGGTGGTGCTGGTGGATGATGTGCGGACGACGGGGGCGACGCTGGCGTCGGCGACGCGCGCGATTCGGCGTGCCTGGCCCGGGGTGGCGTCGGTGTGGGCGGCGTCGGTGGCGGTGACGCCGGAGCCGTCGCGGCGTGCCGGGATTGGCGACGAGGGCGCGCTGGGAGGCGATTCAGGCGGTTCGGGCGTGGGTCCACAGTGAATCCACATGACGGAAACAGCGCGCAAGCGGCGTCTGGGGCCGATGATGCGTACGAAGACGACATTTTCGGCCGAGAAGATCCCCGCGGCGATTGACAGCCGCCGCGAGATGGGTATCTTTTCCCGTCTGTCGCCGATCGGCGGCAGGGAGGCGGCGGCCAGGGAGTCGCCGCTTCGTTCGTCTTTGACAAGTGAACAGTCGGGAAGACGCGAGAATGCGACGCGTCGGCATCGGTGTGCACGCACCGCCTCTTGGCAGAGGAGCCGGCTCGTATCCAATATCGCCGCGTCCGGACAGGTCACAGCGTCCGGCTCGGTCGATCATTCTCGTGCCTGATGGAATTGATCGGCCAAGCGTGCGTCCGGGCGACCGGATGTGCGCTGCCCATCGTCTTTGAGCGATGGGCGCGACCTCGGTCGGTGGAAACACCGGCTGAACAGGTCAAGCTACTTCCGTAGCGCGACCCGCCTCGGCGGGTTCAGCAATACATCAAGTGAAGAGTTTGATCCTGGCTCAGATTGAACGCTGGCGGCATGGTTAAAGCATGCAAGTCGAACGAGAACCCGTCTTCGGACGGGGGACAGTGGCGAAAGGGCGAGTAACGCACTCCTTACGTACCCCGAGGTGGGGGATAGGTCAGGGAAACCTGGCGTAATACCCCATGTCCTCTCCGGAGGAAAGGCTTCGGCCGCCTTGGGAGCGGGGAGTGTCCTATCAGGTAGTTGGTGAGGTAAAGGCTCACCAAGCCTTAGACGGGTAGCGGGTGTGAGAGCACGACCCGCCGCATCGGGACTGAGACACTGCCCGGACTCCTACGGGAGGCTGCAGCGACGAATCTTCCGCAATGCACGAAAGTGTGACGGAGCAATGCCGCGTGCGGGATGAAGCGGCTTCGCCGTGTAAACCGCTGTCAGGGGCTAGAAATACTGATCAACCCCAAAGGAAGGGCCGGCTAACCTCGTGCCAGCAGCCGCGGTAAGACGAGGGGCCCGAGCGTTAATCGGAATCACTGGGCTTAAAGGGTGCGTAGGCGGATGTGTAGGTGTCTTGTGAAATCCCTCCGCTCAACGGAGGAATTGCAAGGCAAACCACATGTCTTGAGGCAGGTAGAGGCCGTCGGAACGATAGGTGGAGCGGAGAAATGCGTAGATATCTATCGGAACGCCGAAGGTGAAGACAGACGGCTGGGCCTGTCCTGACGCTGAGGCACGAAAGCGTGGGGAGCAAACGGGATTAGATACCCCGGTAGTCCACGCCCTAAACGATGCGCACTAGGCCGTGGCGGCTCTGACGCCGTCCCGGCCGCAGAGAAATCATTAAGTGCGCCGCCTGGGGAGTACGGTCGCAAGGCTAAAACTCAAAGGAATTGACGGGGGCTCACACAAGCGGTGGAGCATGTTGCTTAATTCGAAGCAACGCGAAGAACCTTTCCAGGGCTTGACATGCACGGATTAGCGATTGGAAACAGTCGTGACGCCCTTCGGGGTGGAACGTGCACAGGTGCTGCATGGCTGTCGTC
>JBICHM010000121.1:0-8514 GCA_043101835.1 Phycisphaerales bacterium
CCGTGATCACGTGATCCTCAGGCGCAACCCCCTCCGGCAGCGGACGCGGATCCTGCACCGACAGCCCGAACGCCGCGGCGAGCCCGCTGATGAACACGATGCTCAGCGCAAAGAGCGCAAACAGCGTCACCGGGTGCGGCAGACAGTTGCCAAGCCACTCCACAACGCTGAGGAATCGGTTGAACCAGCCTCGCTTCGAACGCGGCGCCGGCGGCGGGGTCGTCGTCGGGACTTCGCTCATGGTCCGACGAGGATAGCGACCCGCCCCGCGCACGCGACCGCGCGCGGATCCCCGCACGATTCCCGGCGATCAGCCCCCGACCTCGTACAGGATCGGCGCATCCGGCCCGATCGGCAGCCCCAGCACGAACACATACAGGTAGAACAGGATCGTCCACCCGATCAGGAAGCAGATCGTGTACGGCAGCATCGTCGCGATCAGCGTGCCGATCCCCAGCTTCCGGTCGTACTTCGTCGCGAACGCCAGGATCAGCCCGAAGTACGACATCATCGGCGTCACCACATTCGTCGTGCTGTCGCCGATGCGGTACGCGGTCTGCGTCAGCTCCGGGCTGTAGCCGATCTGCATCAGCATCGGCACGAACACCGGCGCCGTCACCGCCCACTTCGCGCTCGCGCTGCCCATCACCAGGTTCACCAGCGCGCACAGAATGATGAAGAACACGAAGACGCCCGCGTTGTCGAGGCTGATCGCCCGCAGCGCATCGGCGCCCAGCACCGCGAGGATCGCGCCCAGATTCGTGTAGTTGAAGTACGCCACGAACTGCGCCGCGAAGAACACCAGCACGATGTACAGCCCCATCGACTTCATGGCCCCCGCCATGCCGTCGATCACCTCCGTCTCGCCACGCATCGTGCCCACGATCCGCCCGTACACGAACCCCGGCACGAGGAAGAATGCGAAGATCAAGGGCACCACGCTCGAGAGCAGCGGCGTGAACCCACCGTCCGTCGGGCCGCGCAGCACGCCCAGCCCCGGCGTGAACGACGCGCTCCACGACGGCGGCAGGCACAGGTACACCAGCGCCAGCGTCACCCCCAGCGTCGCCAGACCGGCGCCCTTCAATGCTCTCCACTCGCGCTCCGTCAGCGCCGCCAGCGACGGCGCCTGGTCGACATCGTCTTCGGCGCGCGACGCGTCATACCGCCCCAGGCGCGGCTCCACGATCTTCGCCGTCACCCAGGTCCCCAGCCCCGTGATCAGGAAGGTGCTCACGATCATGAAGTACCAGTTCACCGCCGCGTGCACCGTGTACTCCGGGTCGATCAGGCGCGCCGCCTCCTCCGTGATGCCGCTGAGCAGCGGGTCCACCGTGCCGATCAGCAGGTTCGCGCTGTACCCGCCCGAGACACCCGCGTACGCCGCCGCGAGGCCCGCCATCGGGTGCCGCCCGAGCGCATGAAAGATCGCGGCGCCAAGCGGGATCAGCACCACATACCCCATCTCGCTGGCCGTATTGCTCAGGACGCCCGCGAAGACGATCACCATCGTCACCAGGTTCTTCGGCGCCGCGAGCACCATCGCCCGGATCGCCGCCCCCAGCAGCCCCGACTTCTCCGCCACCCCCACGCCGAGCAGCGCCACCAGCACCGTCCCCAGCGGCGCGAAGCCGGTGAAGTTCGTCACCATCGTCCGCATCATCCAGCGGAAGCCGTCGGCGGTCATCAGGCTCACCGCCTTGATGACATGCTCGTCCTCGGCGCGCCCCGCCGGCAGCGGGCGCGGGTCCGCGACCTCGAGGCCGAAGTACCCAGCCACCCCGCTGATGAAGACGACGAAGAGCGCGAACAGCGCAAAGAGCGTCACCGGGTTGGGCAGCGTGTTGCCCAGCCATTCGACGGCCGCGAGGAACTTGTTGAACCAGCCCCGCGTGTTGCGAGGAACCGGCACGGGGTCCGTCGATGGGATCTCACTCATGAGGCGGGAAGATACCGATCCCCCCACCCCGCCCGCTACGGGCTGGACGGCGGGTGGTCAGGCGATGATCTTTCGCCGGCGGGACAGGTAGTCCCACAGCACGAACCGGTCCAGGTCCTCGCCCCCGGTGAAGAACACCCGCCCCTGCGTTGTCTCCGCCAGCCGGTGCGCGAAGGCCACATCCTCGCTGGTCTGGCTCCACGAGGGCACGAGGAAAATGTTGATCACGATCCCCTCCCGCCGGCACGCCATCGCCTCCCGCATCGTCGCCCGCTCCGTCAACGGGTCCGGCGGGTACAGCAGAAACAACTCCGGCCCCTCGAAGTGCGCCGTCGGCAGCCCGTCCGTGATCAGCACGATCTGCCGGTTCGGCGTGTCCTGCGCCGCCAGCACCTGACGCGCCAGACGCATCCCGTGCTGGATGTTCGTGAAGTGCGGCGGCAGCATGCCCTCCGGCACATCCTCGCGGCTCATGTCTACCTTCAACCTGACCACCGGCTGCCGGATCGTCACCGGCTTGGGCATCAGCTCCGGCAGCCGCCCCGGCTCCACCCGCTTCGCCACGCTGTACACCTCAAAGCACGAGAGGAAGTCTCCCGGGTACTCCGACCGGATCAGCCCGTCGAGCGCGATCGCCATCCGCTTGCAGTGCACATACTGCCCCATGTACTGCATCGACCCGGACATATCCATCAGCACGCTGGTCGCCGCCTTCGGCGTATTCCGCGTGCGATGGATCTCAATATCCTCGCCGCGCAGCCGCACCCCCTGATCCCCGATTCCCGGCCCCCGCTCCCTCGCGCTGCGCAGCAGCGCATTTACGAACGACTGCGGCGCATCCATCTGCGCCACCGAGTCGCCGAACTCGTACGGGCGCGTCGTCGGAAGCTCCACCGCGCCCTCGCCGGTGATCGGCCCCTGGTGGCGCCCGCTCCGCGCCTCGGCGAGGTCGCGGAAGATCTCGCTGAGAATCCGCCCCTGCACCAGCTTGTACGCCTTCGGCGTCAGGCGCAGGCCCTCCTCGCCCATCTCCAGCCCCTGCCGGGCCGCGGCGTCCTGCACCAGCTGCTCCACCTGCTTCCCCAGCGCCCGCAGCGTGTCAATGTCCGCCTCCTCCACGAACTGCTGCAGCTCGTCGAGGTCGATGATCCCGATCTGCGCGTTCTCCATCGCCTCCTCGAGCTGCTCGAGCAGGCGGTCGATCGTCTCCAGCTCCTCCTTCACTTCGATCGCTTTCGGCACATCCATCGGCGTGCGCCCGGTGAAGTCGTACTTCGCGTCCAGCTCCTCGACCTCGAACTGCTCGCCGACAGCCTCCATGACGCGCAGAATCGCCGCCGCGAGCGCGGGGTCCGCGCGCTCCGCCTCGTACCACAACCCGCGCAGCGCGCGCAGCTGACGCTCCCGCGCCGCGCGCGCGAACTTCTCGCCCAGCCGCCCCTCCGCGCGCACCCCCTGCGACTGCGCCGCCACCGCGCGCGTCGCCTCCTTCAGCGCGTTGGCCGTCTCGAAAGTCGCCAGGATCTTCCGCTTCCGCTCCTCGAGCAGCGCCTTGATCGCCTCCAGGCTCGGCCCGAGCCCCGCGATCTGCGAAGGGTCGATCTTCACCGCGTTCGCCAGCTGCTCCGGCGTCAAGTTCCGCAGCGAGCCGTACTGCAGCAGGTGCTCCATCGCCGCGCCCGCGGCGTCGGGCTGCGCATCCCGAGGCCCCGGAAGGCGCTGCGGGTCGTACTTCTGGTACGCATGCACCACGCCGCCGATCGGGCGGCGGCGCGCAGCCTCTTCAGAGGTCATAGGTCACCGTCCCGAACCGCTCCGCGCGACTGATCCGGTCTGTCGCCCACAATCCCGCGAGCACGAACTCGACGCACGAGGCGCGCACGCCCGCGTCCTCCGCCGCGTTCACCTCG
This sequence comes from Phycisphaerales bacterium, assembly GCA_043101835.1. Lineage (GTDB taxonomy): Bacteria > Planctomycetota > Phycisphaerae > Phycisphaerales > UBA1924 > JBICHM01. The sequence goes on from JBICHM010000121.1 coordinate 3,850, forward strand.
AACGCCTTCTCCCACACGGGCGGCACGCGCTCGAGCATCGCCGCGTAGTGCGCGCTCGGCAGCGTGTCGCCCACCTCCACGCGCACGCCGTCGCCGAAGATCTCCGCGATCTCCGCCAGCCCGTGCTCGGTCACATACTCGTTGAAGACATCCGCGATCGCCTCGGCGAAGATCGCCTCGAGCGCCTGGCGCTCGCTCATCTGGTGCGCGCCCATCATGTCCAGCTCCAGCTTGCCCATGCTGGAGGCGTGGAAGTGCGCAAGATCGCTGATCCGCGGCACAGCCGGCGTCTCACCGAGTTGAATCGCCCGCCGGCGCGCGCTCGCCACCATCGTGCGGTAGTTCGCCATGCTGAACCGCGCCGACACGCCCGACTGATGATCCACATACGGGCTGCGCCGCGCCACGATCGTGATCTGCTCGCAGACCTCCTTCATGAACCGCGGCACGAGCACGGGGAACTCGCCGCCCACATCAACCCCGCTCTCGCGCTCCACGATCTCGATCCCCGCGTCCCGCTCGCTCGGGTAGTGCGTCTGGATGATCGAGCCGATGCGATCCTTCAGCTGCGGGATCACCTTCCCCGACCGGTTGTAGGTCGCCGGGTTCGCGCTGAAGAGCACTGCCACATCGATGTCGAAGCGCACCGGGAACCCCCGGATCTGCACATCGCGCTCTTCGAGAATGTTGAAGAGCCCCACCTGCACCAGCTCGTCGAGGTCGGGCAGCTCGTTCATCGCGAAGATCGCCCGATGCATCCGCGGGATCAGCCCGAAGTGCAGCGCCTCCTCCGCCCCCATGCTCGCGCCCTGCGCCAGCATGCCCGGATCGATCTCGCCGATGATGTCCGCGAACTTCGTCCCCGGCGCCAGGCGCTCGGCGTACCGCTCGCTGCGATGCCACCACGCGATCGGGATCTCCTCCGCCGGCGTCGACGCCACCAGCCGCTTCCCCGCGCTCGTGATCGGCGCGAACGGGTTCTCGTGCACCGGACAGCCGGGGATATCGAGGTACGGCGTCTGCTCGTCGAGGAACCCCGCCAGCAGCCGCATCAGCCGGCTCTTCGCCTGCCCCTTCTCGCCGAGGAACAGCATGTCGTGGCCCGCAAGCAGCGCGTTGACCAGCTCCGGGATCACCGTATCGTCGTACCCGACGATGCCGGGGAAGAGCTCGTCGCCCGCGCGCAGGCGAGCCGTCAGGTTCTCGCGGAGTTCATCCTTCACACTCCGGGATCGCCACCCGGACGCCCGCAGTTCGGCGAGGGTGGCGGGCAGGGCGCTCGGCGGGGCATCGGTCGTCGTCGTCGTCATGGGGAATGCTACGCGTGGTTCCTGTGCGGGTTTCCGGCGCGCCGGTGAAGCGCACCGCCGATGAATGCGTACCAGTGCGGGCGGGCCGTCATTCCGCCCGCCCGGCGCCGGGCGCGCATAATGCCCGGCCACCCGAGGAGTTCGATGACGCACGGACGGCGGATGCTCACGATCGCGACGCTCCTGGCGGCCATTGCCGCCACGGGATGCCGCTCGCGCTTCGAGCGCCATCGCGACGCCCTCGGCGCCATGCACGCGCGCGGGCAGTACGAAGCCGCCGAAGCCATGCTCGCCAACGACGAGGGCGCCGCCCTCTACGGCCCCCGCAACGAACTGCTCTACCGCATGGACCGTGGCAGCGTCGAGTTCGCCGTCGGCGATACGCGCGAAGCCATCCTGCAGTGGAACGCCGCGGACGACATGCTGGCCCAGCGCCGCACGCTCTCGGCCGACGAGGCCGTCGGCTCGTTCCTGCTCAACGACAACGCCCGCCCCTACCTCGGCGAGCCCTACGAAGACATGTACCTCAACGTCTTCAAGATGCTTGCGCAGCTCGAGGCGCGCAACGTCGTCGGCGGCGCCACCGTCGAAGCCCGGCGCATGGCCATCAAGGCCAACCAGCTCCGCGATCGCTACGCCCGCCTCGCCGACGGCGTCTTCACCGAGACCAACGCGCCGACCGACCTCCCCGAAGATGCGCAGCGCATCCTCGACCTCGACAGCGCCGGCCAGTTCGTCGAATCGCCCCTCGGCCTGCTCCTCTCCGTCGCGACCTTCCTCCACGCCGGCGAGCCCGACAACCAGCGCGTCGCCGCGCGCCGCCTGCAGGAATCCCTCCGCGCCCAGGGCGACCTCGTCGGCGATGTCGACCCCGACGACTTCCTCGGCGTCGGCGAACTCGCGCCCCAGGACGCCTCGCTCATCGTCGTCGCCTTCAGCGGACGCGGGCCGCGCAAGGAGGCCTTCCGCTTCCCGCCGATCATCATCGATCAGGTCCCCATCTACTTCGAACTGCCCGTCGTCCGCTGGTCGCCCAGCGCCGCGTCGAGCGCCCGCCTCGTCATCACCGACGAATCCACCGGCGACGAGCGCCTCGTCGCGCTCGACCGCATCGAGAACCTCGGTCGCGTCGCCGAGGTGAACCACAAGCGCCAGCTCCCGCTGATCTACGCGCGCACCTTCGTGCGCGCCGCCGCCAAGTCCACCGGCCTCGCCTTCGCCGCCCGCGCCGTCGAGAAAAGCAACGATGACGACGCCGGCTTCTTCGCCGCCCTCGCCGGCCTCGGCGTGCTCGCCGCCACCGAGCGGGCCGACCTCCGCGCCTGGGAGTTCCTCCCCGGACAGGCGCACGCCGCCCTGCTGGCCGCGCCGCCCGGAGCGCTCCGGGCCCGCATCGAATGGTTGGCCCCCTCCGGGGCAGTCGTTTACGCTTCACCGGAACGGGTGATCGACCCCTGGGCGCCGGGGCGCCCGGCGACACTCGTCGAGTTCTTTTCGCGATAAGCGGCGCCACCGCGCCGACACAGGAGCACAGGATGCACACCGCAACGCAGGGACGGATCCGAATCGGCCTGCTCGGCGCGCTCGCCGCCGCCTGCATCGCCGGCCCCCTCGCCGGCTGCAAGACACGCACCGTCACGCGCGCCGACCCCACCGAGATCCGCGACCTCAACTACCGCTTCGACGAGGACGACGCGCGCGAAACCGCCGACGCCATGATCGGCCAGGCCCTCAACCACCCCTGGATCGAGGAGTGGCGCGAGGCCAACGGCGATCGGCCCATCATGATCGTCGGCGAGGTCCGCAACGACACCAGTGACTACATCGACACCAAGCTCTTCACCAAGCAGTTCGAGCGCGCCCTGCTCAACAGCGGACGCGTCCGCATCGTCGCCGCCAGCGACGAACGCGACCAGCTCCGCGACGAACGCGCCAGCATCCGCGACTGGAGCCGCCCCGAAACCGTCAAGCAGATGGCCTTCGAGGTCGGCGCCGACATGATGCTCCTCGGACGCGTCGGCGAGAATGTCGAGGTCTCCCGGCGCGGCAACGTCCGCATCCAGTACTACCAGGTGAACCTCGAGCTCATCGACATCGAGAGCAACGAGAAGCTCTGGATCGGTGAGCGCCAGATCGAGAAGCGCCAGGTCGACCGCCGCTGAACCCCGTCAGACCGCATGACAACCGCCGGCGCGGGCGCCCCTCACGGATCCCGCAGCCGGCGGTTGTCATGCGCTGGTCGTCAGGCCGCGTGCGAGATCAGCCCCACGCGCCCAGCAGGAGACCGAGGTCGGCCCCGTCCACCGTGCCGTCGCCGTTCAGGTCGGCGGGGCACGGGTTCCCCGGCACGCAGGGCCCCCACGCGCCGAGCAGCAAGCCAAGGTCCGCGCCATCGACCGTGCCGTCCCCGTTCAGGTCCGGCCCGTTGCCGCCGGCAGTGATGCCGACAAACACGGTCGCGTCATCGAGATTGATCCACCCGATGTTCTCGCCCCACGCGTACCCGCGGAAGCGATCGCCGACCAGGTCGATGCGCGCCCCATCGGGCCCGACGGTCGGCGTCGTCCCGAAGTTGATCCACCCGACGTTCTCCCCCCACGCATAGCCGGAGAGTTCGCCGGTGGAGGCGTTCACATTCACGCCGTAATCGACACCCGAGGCGTTCGAGTACGGCCCGCCGCCCGCGCCGACATGGATCCAGCCGATGTTCTCGCCCCAGACCCAGCCGGCGAGGTGATCGCCGTGGAAGGCCACCCCCTGACTCGCGACGGGGTTCCCCGCGTCGCGCCAGTTCAGGAATCCGGCGTTCTCTGCCCAGGCGTATTTGTTCGTTGCGTCCACATCGCTCTGGGCCAGCGCCGGAGGCGCGGCAAGGGCAGAAGCGAGCAGGATGGTCATGCGAAGCGTCATGGTGCGATCCTTTCGATCGATGGTGCGTTGTCTCGATCCACGCCGCGGCCACGCCGTTGATCAGGACGGCGGCAGCAGAAGCAGAATGTTGTCCCACGCCTCGGCGACACCCGGGTCGGTGACGATGTCGCCCGCCTGATTGGCAGGCGGCGGGTTGAACGCGTACGAGTCAGCCGTGTTGCTCACGATCGCGTTCGCGACGCCCTGCACATTGATCCCCGTCGAGCCATTCCCGACGCTGTGGTTCCCCTCGATGCGGTTGAACCCGCCGAGGATGCCGCTCGACTCGCGGATCCCCGCGCTCGAGTTCCCCGTCACCTGGTTGCCGATCACCGTGCAGTTCGTGCCGATGTGGATGCCGTCGGAGAAGCCGTCCCGCACCGTGTTGTCCTTGATGAGCGCGCCGGACGCCGAGATGTTGTCGCCCGTGCTCTGGTTGACATTG
>JBICHM010000122.1:0-22241 GCA_043101835.1 Phycisphaerales bacterium
GCTCGTCGTCTCCTGCGCGGCGGGGGTGACGGCCGGCGGAACGAGCATGATCGAGAAGGCGAGGTCGTCGGCCGACGACGCGGCGATCGCCATCGGCCACGCCGCCTGGCTGTAGCCGAAGATGCCGACCTCCGCTCCACGGACATCGGGGCGACTTCGAAGCAGCGCGGCGCCGGCGAGGAGATCCTGCGCGATCTCCTCGAACGCGCAGTCGGGGTCGCCGCCGGAGTCGCCCCAGCCGCGTTTGTCAAAGGTGAGCGTTGTGAGGCCGAAGGAGGCGAGCACCTGCGCGTGCCGGCGCAGCCCGGCGGCGGTGCGCCAGTCGGCGCCGCCGATGACGACGACGCCGGGTTGGTCGGCGCCGCCCGGAAGCCGGGTGATCTCGCCGTGCAGCGTGGCGCCGCCCCGTTCGAAAGACACCGGCTCCACATGGAAGGCCGTCCGGGCGCCGGTCCGCGGCTCGGCGCCGGTGTCCGTCCACTCGAGCGCGACGACGCGCCCGCCTTCATCGAGTTGCAGCGTTGCGCGCGCCGCGATCGACGACGCGTCGTACGCCCGGTCGCCGATGAGGTAGGTCGTCGGGGTTTGCGCGAGCATCGTGCCGCTGCGCCCGGTCCGCGTGTCCGCGTACCGCATTTCGCCCCACGGACGCTCGCTGATGAGGATGCTCCGGCCGTCTTCGAGCGGATAGACACCCGCGGCGTCCGGGAGCGCGTCGAGCGGGACCCACGGCAGTTCGGCGTCGACGCGGTGGAGCCAGACCTCGCCTTCGAGCGTTCGCTCGCCGGCGCTCCAGACGATCCTGCCGCGGAGCGTGTCGGCGTCGCGCCGCTCGACCGTCGTTTCGACGCGCCATCCGCCGAGATCGGGCGTCGTCAGCGTCAGGCGGTCGCCGGCGATCGCGACTTCCGTCGGCGCACCGCCGACACCGAGCACGGGGCTGTCGAGCGTCCCGCGGAGCCCGCCGTCCGCCTGCTCCACATGCGCACGGATCGGCATGTCATCGCCGACATCGAGGTAAATCCATCCGGTGTAGTCACCCGCGAGGTCCGCGCCGGCGGCGCGCGAGGCGCCGATCAGCAGCCAGAGCAGGACTGCGCAGACGCGCGCGGCTCGGTTTCCAGTGCGGCGAAGGGCGAGGCTGGGATTGCTTGGCATGTCTGACCGGACGCAACCGGTGGAGCGATCCGGCGCCTTCTTCGCAATGGAGCGGACCGGGATCGAACCGGCAACCCCTGGCTTGCAAAGCCAGTGCTCTCCCAATTGAGCTACCGCCCCGAAGCCGCGCGAGATCGCGCGGCGTCGAGGCGGATGATAGCCCACATCGGGTTGCGGTCACATCAGCTGGCGTGGGGCGGCGGAGGCGATCAGACGGATCGTCTGCGCCTCTGCGCTCGCGGCGACGGCGCCGGTCGTCAGATCCTCGCTGTCGTTGGGACGGATGGTGATGTCCACCGTCGCGTGGCGCAGCGTGGGGCCGATGTCGTACTCGAGCGTGAAGGCGACGGCCTCGACGCCGCTGAGCAGCTGATGTTCCTCGAGAACGCCTGCCTCGGGATCGTCGGGATCGACGAGCGCCGGGTCGAGCAGGACGTACCAGAGGGCGCCGGCGCTGCCGGCGGGGGCGCCGACGTCCGGCGGACGGTGCTCGATGCGCGTGATCCGGTCGATGCCGCCCGCGGCGTCGCGCGCGCTGACGAACTCGATCCAGTCCGTGGTCACCGGATTCTGCGACTGATCGAGCACATCGACGGGGAAGGGCCCGAAGTCGCTGCCGGTGCGCACCATGCTGAGAATGCGGTGCATCACGATGCGGCTGACGACATGCGTCGAGGCCGACTCGGTGACGACCTTGTACTGGATGAAGGACGCGTTGAGCGCTGTGAGCGTGGCCGTCAGCAGCGTGGCGCTGATGGTGATGGCGATCAGCATCTCGATCATGCTGAAGCCTCGCCTGACAGCGCGTCCGGCGGTGCGTAGCGGAGCGGCGCGCATCAGTTGTACTCCTGGGCGTTGATCCGGCCTTCCTGGTAGGTGGCCATAAGCGGCGCGGCGGACATCGGGCTGACGAGTCCGTCGGGCATCACGAGGTTGGGGTTCCAGTTGAGGACGACCTGCCCGTAGCCGTTGAAGAGCACGGGCACACCCTGGCCGGGCTCGGTGGTGTCGACATAGCCATCGCCGTTGATGTCGAAGCCGACGATGATGTCGCCGTTGTATTCGAAGGGCGCCAGACCCTCCTCGTCGCCGTCCTGGGCGCCGAAGTAGCCGAGCGTGATGTTGTAGTTCGCCGGGTTGCCGGCCGGGCGGCCGAAGTGCATCAGCGCCGGGTCGCCGGGGATCGGCTCGAAGGTCAGCAGCAGGGCGCCGTCGATCGCCGTGTTGCCGCGGACGTCGAGCACGCCAGCGATGATCAGGCCGTTGAGGTTCACGTCCTGATCCGGCGAGGCGTTGTTCTTGCCGATGTCCACCGAGTAGTGCGGCAGGAGCATGGCGCTCTTGTCGATCTCGGCTTGGTCGGCGGCCTGCGGGTTGTACGACGGGTCGTCGGGGTAGTCGGGGTGCTCGCGGTAGAACTTCGTCGCGCCGGTGAACTGCAGCTTGTTGCGCACGTGCGAGTAGACGGTCGGCTTGTCGGCCACGACCGAGCCCACGAACATGCACGACTCGAACCGGATGTTGTTCGAGAGCGGCTTCGTCGTGGCGTAGGGCACGCCGTCGACGACGAGGCGCGGCACGTCGAAATCGCTGGGCTTCACCATGCCGGTGGTGTAGTAGTCGTTGTCGAGCTGGGCGTCGCTGAACGCCGGGGGCGGCGGGTACTTCTGCGTTCCGTCGCGGTTCTGCTGGCCGTAGAACTGCCAGGCCGCGTGCACGTTGTTCTCGTAGGACTCGACGCGCGTGACGCCGATGAAGGTGCAGTCGACGAAGAGCGCGTTGAGCCCGCGTGGAATCGTCACGTCCTTGAAGACCTTGTTGCGGAAGACCGGGCGCACGTACCAGTCGGCCGGCGCCGGCGAGTCGAAGGGCGTGCTCTCGACGGTCGTCTCGATTCCCGGCGCGAACTGCTGGCCGATGATCGTGCCGTCGACGTTGTAGACGGGTGTCCAGATCAGCGCGACGCCCGCCTGCGAGGCGAAAGGCGCGCCGTCGGCCATCGACGCCAGCGTGCTGCGCGCCGCGTTGAAGGTGTCGGTGTCGACGCTGGGCAGCAGGCGCTCGGGCACATCGAAGGCGACCGGGTCCTCGTCGAGCTCGGGCCGGATCGCGCCCTGCACGAGCGGCTGGTAGTCGCCAAGGGGGGTGCCGTCGATCAGGGGCTGGGCCTCCCACGCATCGCGCGTGACGCGGATCGCGAGCGACCCGCGGATCTTGGCGTAGCGGTCCTTGTAGTCGAGGACGCCGTCGCGGTAGCCGAGCACCGTGTCCTTCGCGTCGACGACCCCGTCGCCGTTGCGATCGGGGAATCCGGCGTCGATCAGCTCGCCGAGGTCGTCATCGACGCCGTCGAACTCCGGCGAGAGCATCTCGGCGGGCGTGCCTGCGGTGAGCGCGTTGGAAAGGACCACGCGCCCGTCGGCGTTCTGGTCGTAGTGGGACAGGAAGATGTCGAACTCATCGACGTGCCCGTCGGCGCTGCCGTCGTTGAAGGCGAAGTCGGCGGTGGCGTCGCCGTCGTAGTCGCCCTGGTTGAGCAGGGCGAGGCTCTGGTTCTCGACGGGGTGGTGGAGCTTGAGCCGGTTGTCGCCGTCGATATCGTCGGTCCCGAGGGCGGTGTAGAAGGCGTCAAGCTTGCTGTCGAGATCGGGGTCGAGGCCGTAGAAGTCGCTGCGGACGAGCACGGGGTGGCCGTCGACGTTGTCGACGCTCGTGAAGACGGCGCCGAGCGATCCGTTGATCTGCACGTTCTTGCCGATCATGATCTTGCTCGGACCGAGGATCGCGTGCTCGACGCGCTTGAGAATGGCGAAGTCCTGCTGCGCGGTGCGCGTGACCCAGCGGCTCTGCATGTAGTCCCACGCGTAGCCGGTGACGACCGCGCGGACCGCGGCCTGGTCGGGCAGCGGGATGTAGGTGATCTGCGTGGCCGACACGGCGCCGCCGTCGGGGTTCACCTCGAGCACGACCGGCTCCGGCACGGCCCAGGAGTCCTTGGGCGTGTACTCGGGCACGATCGAGACGGTGTTGTCGAGCGTGTGCATGTCGAGCAGCACGTCTCGCAGCCCGATGGTCGCGGCGCTTCCGTCGGGGAAGAGCACCTGCCCGTCGCCTATGTCGAAGGAGCCCGTCCACAGGTCCTCGACGAAGGCGCTGTCGATCGTGCCGCGCTCGATGCGGAACTCGTTGGTGGCCATCTTCATGCGCGCCTCAGCGAGGCGCACGCCGGTGTCGAGGGCGCCCAGAGCGCGCGTCACCACCAGGTGGGTCTGGGCCGTCTGTAGGTTGCCCTGGCTGGCGATCGCCATCGCAGCGGCGAGCGAGCCGAAGAGCACCATGAACATCATCGCGAGGATCGCGGTCACGCCTCGCCGGTTGGCGCGTCGGGCGCGCGCGATCAGCCTCGCGAGTCGCGAAGCGCGCGTGGGGTGCGTCGTTGTCATTGGATTCGTCATCACTCCTCTCCCCCGGCGCACCCGATGCGCGCCGGTCGAACTCAGATCGCCGGGACGATCCACGCCACCTCGGCGACGACCGTCGCCGTCGCCTCGCCGAAGCCCTGGTAGAGAATGGTCACGGTCACGCGAACCGGGAACTGATCGACCTCGATCTCCGGATCGACGCCCGCCGCGGGCTCGAAGAAGTCGTCGTCGAGCGCCACGGTGAAGTCGTTGGGATCGACCTTGTCCACCGCGATGTACTGCGTCCAGCCCTGCAGGCTGAGCGGCTCGCCCTGCCCGTCGACGACGATCGAGCCGTCCCAGGCGATCTCGGGCGCGACCTGGCCCAGCGCATTCACCGGGCCGGTGAAGCGCGCGTTGAGCGGGCCGGGCAGGTTCGGCGCCGACCCGAAGGCCACGCCGTCAAAGTCATCGAGGTCGTCGTAGTCGAGCGGCGTCAGCTCGTCAGGCTCGGGGCCCCATCCCCGGAAGCCCGTGTGGGCGTCGGGGTCGAGGAAGAAGATCCCGCCCGAGAACCGGTCGTGACGCGGCATCGTGCGCGTCATCTCGCGCAGCTCGTTGGCCAGGAACATCGCCGTCGAGGTGTGCGTGCTCCAGGCGTTCTTCTGCAGGAACGACTGCTGCGCTTCGACGATCGCCAGCACGCCGACGCCGACGATCACCGTCGCGAGCGACGCCTCGATCAGCGTGAACGCCCTGCGATGCTTCCCGGTGCGATGTCGCTTTTGCAGTCCCGGCATGTCGCGAGGCCTCCTCCGCGGGTTGGCGCGCTCGCGGCGCGCGCTCCCCGCCAAGAGGTGCATCGGTCAGCCGACGATCTGACTCATCTTGAAGATCGGGAGGATGATTGCCATGGCGATGAAGCCAACGATTGAACCCATTATGATGATCATGATGGGCTCGATCATCGACGTCACTGCCTTGATGTTGTCCTTCAGCTGGCGGGCGTAGAAGTCCGAGACCTCCATCAGCACCTCGCCGAGCTTACCGGACTCCTCACCCGCGGCGATCATCTGCGTCACCGCCTTGGGCAGCAGCGAGTTCTTCGCCAGCGGCTGGGCGATCTTCTTGCCTTCCTTCACCGCGCCATACACCACGAGCCACATGCGCTTGAAGAGCTTGTTGCCGGAGATGTCGCCGGTGATGGCGATCGTGTCGAGCATCGGCACGCCGGCGTTGATCAGTTCGCCCATCGTGTTCAGCGAGCGGCTGATGTACAGGCTCTTGAACATGCGCCGGAAGATCGGCACGGTCAGCTTGCCGCGGTCGAACCACCACGAGCCGACCTCGGTGCGCAGGAAGAGCCACAGGCCGAAGCCGACGGCCGCCACGCCGCCCAGGACCACCGGCCACTGGTTGACCAGGAAGTCGCTGAGCCACATGAGGAACTTGGTGCTCTTGGGCAGCGCGTGCTCCTTGCCCTCGAAGACCGCCGCGAACTTCGGCAGCACGAAGGTGAGCAGGAACACGGTGACGCCGACGGCCATCGTGGCGATGACGCCAGGGTAGATCATCGCGCCGATGACCATCTTCTTGGTCTCGATCTGCTGGGTCAGGTTCGCCGCGATGCGCTGCAGCATCTTGGCGAACGAACCGGAGACCTCCGAGGCGCGAACCATGTTGATGTAGAGCGGGCCGAAGAGCTTCGGGTGACGCGCGAGCGCGTCCGAAAACTGCTTGCCCGACTCGACGTCGCTCTTGAGGCCCTCGATGATCTTCTTGAAGCCGGCGTGCTCGGTCTGCTCGGCGATGCCCTCGAGGGCGGCGCGCAGGCTGATGCCCGCGCGGATCATGACCGCCAGCTGCGTCGTGAAGTCCAGCACGTGCTTGAGCGACGGCTTGCCGCCGTTGATCCGCGCAAGCATCTGCCCGAGGCCCGAGCCCGAAGCGGACTGCTTCAGCGGGCGCAGGTCCAGCACGTGGTGGCCCTGGCTCCGGAGGATGTTCGCGGCGGCGTTGGCGTTCTCCGCGCTCAACACGCCGACGCTCGTCGACCCCGAACTCGACTTCACTGAGTAGCGATACGTCGGCATGGCGTTCCTCGCGAGTCTCGTCGATCACCGCCCCCGGCGACGGGGGCCGCCGGTCGTTCCTCCGGCCCGGCTCAGGCCGCCAGCTGACGCTCGATCTTGTCCGGGTACGCCGCCTGCGCGATCGCGTCCTCCCGGCTGATCATCCCGTTGAAGTAGAGCTCCGCGATCGACGCGTCGAGGCTCGTCATCCCGATCGAGCGGTTCGTCTCGATCACGTTCGGGATCTCGTAGGCGCGCGCCTCGCGGATGATGTTCCGCACCGCCGGCGTGCACAGCAGCACCTCGATCGCCGGGACCATGCCCGGCTGATCCGTGCGGCTGAACAGCGTCTGGCTGACCACCGCCTGCAGCGTGTTGGCCAGCATCGAGCGGATCTGGTTCTGCTGATTCGCCGGGTACATGTCGATGATTCGCTCGACCGTCTGGCTGGCGTTCACCGTGTGCAGCGTCGAGAGCACCAGGTGGCCCGTCTCGGCCGCCGTGATCGCCAGCTGTGTGGTCTCGAGGTCTCGCATCTCACCGACGAGCACGATGTCGGGGTCCTGACGCAGGGCGTGCTTCAGGCCGCTGGCGAACGACGGCATGTCCTGGCCGAGCTCGCGCTGCTCGATCAGGCAGCGGTTCGATTCGAACGTGTACTCAACCGGATCCTCCAGCGTGATGATGTGCTTGCGGTAGCGCTCGTTCATCGCCTGGATCATCGCGGCGAGCGTCGTGGACTTACCCGAGCCCGTGTCGCCGGTCACCAGCACCAGCCCGCGCGGGAGGTACGTCAGACGCGCGATCACCTCGGGGAGGTTCAGGTCCGCCAGGGGCGGCACCTTGCTCTTCACGACACGCATCGCCAGCGCGACAGAGCCCTTCTGCATGTGGGCGTTGACGCGGTAGCGACCCATACCCTGGACGGCGAACGAGAAGTCCGCGTCCTGGTTGTTGTCAAAGATCTTGAGCGTCGGCGACGCCGCGATGTGCTCGAGGAACTTCCGCGAGGTGTCGGGCGTGAGCACCGGGAAGTCCATCGGCGTCATCACCGTGTGCACGCGCATCACCGGCGGGTGTCCGGGGACGATGTGGATGTCCGACGCGTCGTTCTCCGCCGCGGTACGCAGGATGTCCTCGAGCTGCATCGTCGGCCTTCCTTCTGCCTCGTGCACTTGCGGATCTCGGGGCTGACCCCCACGGGGCCGCTCCCGGCTCGCCTCCCATCGGCCGCTTCCGGACGCGGGATGACTCCAACGGCCGCACAACCGGGGGGAACTCTGCGGATTCTGCCGATTGGCGCCCCCCGCCCGTCACGGAATCCGATCAGAACCCGACCGACCTGGCGCCCTCTCCGGCGCGTCGCTTTGCAACAGCCCCGGTGTCCGATAGCCTCGTTGCCCGCGGCGGCGAAGCCGGCGCGCGTGGGGAAGGGAGACTCCCGATGCCAGGGCGGAACGGCGCCGCGGGCGCGCAACACCCGGTCTCGTGCGCATTGACGCTCACACCGGACGAAGAGGCCGTGCTCGAGCGCCGCCTCGACGCGCTGACGGCGCGCGAGCGCGAGGTCGTGCGGGCGCTGTGCGCAGGCGGGCCGAACGAGGCGCTCGCCGATCGCCTCTGCGTGGCGCTGCCGACGCTGCGCACCCACCTGATGCGCGTCAATCAGAAGCTCGGCTCCGAGAGCAAGGACGACATTGTTCGACTCGTCGCGGCGTGTCTGCTCGACGCGTACCGCCGAGGGGAACTGCCCCCACGGAACGGGCGGGCGACAGGGCCGTCGGGCATGCTCGAAGTGAAGGCGCCCGGCGCGCCTCTGAGCCCCGCCAGGGCGTCGGGCGGGCACAACGGCGAGCACGGAAATCATCGGTACCGATGACGACACGCCCCTAGAGCGTCGGACAATACGGGCGGAAGTTTGTGAACACTCATGTTCCGAACGGCCGATGGGTACTGTCGCGATCGGTTGCGCTTCTTCTCGGACCCTTTGTTCGCGACAACGGGGTACTCTGGGAGGAGACGCGCCCGGGCGCGTGCATGCAGTTGGCGCGGCGATGCGGGATCGTCGCGTCGGAGGTGGCGAAGGAGTCCGAACGCGTCCCGCGCGTTCATTGGTTCGCCCGACGCACAGCGCCGGGCCCGAGACGGAGGAGCAGACCGCTCAATAACGAAGGCCGGCCGCGGCCGGCCCGGTCCCGGCGCCGACGATGCGCGGTCGTTCTCGGACTTTGCCCTTCTGTCGGGTCTGTTCCCGATGGCAGGGCGAGCGTCGAGACGATTCGCACGCTCGGCAGGAAGCAACCAACGACGAGGCGCGGCGTCCTGAGGCCGCACACCTCACCAGTCAGCAGTCAGCACACCGCACAGCATCCTTCAGGAGACGAAAGGAACCACGCGCATGAGTCGCTACTCGATCACAACCCTGGCCCTCGCGGCCGGCCTGGCGACGACCGGCGCTGCCTTCGGGCAGACGGTCCTCCAAGGCACCGCGCAGCCGCAGAACCTCGCGGGCGACCGCATCGCTGCGCCCACGACCTCGATCCTGCGCATCGAGGAGAACGGCGCTGACGAGTTCGCCAACGCGCCCGCGACCATCACCATTGAGCTGCTCGAGGGTGGTTCGGTGATCGCCGGCACCGGCACGCCGTTCACCAGCGCGACGCAGATCAACGGCGGCGCCCCGACCTTCGCCGGCGGGCAGGACATCATCACCATCGACATGAGCGGCATCGGCGCATGGGGCTTCGTCCTCAACGCCAACCCGAACGCCGATGGCTTCCGCGTCACGATTGACGACGGCTCGGCCACCGACACGATCGACTTCGAGATCGACAACGGCGTTCCCACGCTCGTCGAGGCGATCTACGACGACACGACGGGCTCCGAGCAGCTCTTCCTGATCTTCGACCGTGCGCTGGCCAACGGCTCGGGCGACAACGACGCCAACGAGACCACCGCCGCGGACATCGCCAGCCTCGACGACTTCGAGCTCTCGACCGATGCGGCGGTCACCACGCCCATCGCCCTCGACGGCTCGCTCGTCTCCAACCCGAACATCATCGGCACCGGCAACGGCATCTCCTACGATGTCGACACGCCCGGCGCCTTCTCGTTCGGCCTGTTCATCCGGTCGGCCGGCAGCGGTGAGATCACCGGCATCAACGGTCGCACGACCGGCGTCGATGTCGAGACGCTCGTCGCCGAGACGCCGCTCTCGCTCGTCTCGGTCAACGCTGTCGAGACCATCGGCAACGGCGGCACGGGCGACTTCCGCTTCACGTTCAACCAGTCGATCGGTGATCCCGGCAACGCCGCGTTCTTCCTCGACAACACGTCGTGGACGCTCGGCGGCAACGCGATCACGCCGGACGCGATCAGCGCCACCGCGATCGATTCGAACAACTCCGACAGCATTCTCGTCACCGTCAACCTCCCCGCCGGCGCCGGCGTTGAGGCTGACGGCCTCGACGATTCCGACGACGGCTACGAGGTCACCCTGACCTCCGGCGGCGCCGGCAACCCGCCGCAGACCGTCCTCGGCACCGACTACGCGGAGACCGATGAGGTCGCCACGGTCGGCGACGCCATCGCCCCGACGCTCGTCGGCCCGCTCGGCGTCTGGGACGCCAACGGCGACGGCGTCATCGACGCCTTCGGCCTGATCTTCGACGAGCCCATGGGCACGCCCGGCTCGTCGGCCACCGTCCTCGGCGCCTTCGAGTTCGAGACGCAGGCCAACAGCACCATCCACCCCTACAGCCTCTTCCTCACCAACCTCGCCAACGGTGAGACCGACCCCTTCGCCACGGCGAACGAGGTCGATATCGCCACCGACGGCACCACCACCTTCAACGCCGACAGCCTGGCCCTCCTCAGCGAGGACAGCTCGGAGCGTCTGGGCACCGACAACATCGTCGCCGTGCTCTTCGACCCCGCGGCGGTGGACTGGAACGGCGACGGCACGGTTGACGCCGCCGACGCCGACCTCTTCCCCGGCACCTTCGACACCGGTTGGGCGACCCTCGCGATGACCGCGATGGACGCCGGCCTCGCCGACGCCAACGGCAACGCCTACGACTCCGACCTGACCGCGACGGCGGCGAATGACGACTTCGCCCCCGCCATCCTCAGTGAGGTGTGGTTCCGCGACGCCGAGAACGACTTCGATGACCAACTCTGGTTCGAGCAGTTCAGCGGCGTGGGCGACACGCAGGCTGACGCCGCCATCATGATCTTCAACGAAGAGATGGACACCACCGGCGGCGGCCCGGGCAACTTCGAGACCTCCTACTCGTTCGGCCCCTCGGCCAGCGAGCGTTTCCAGAACGGCGACTTCGTCGGCATCGGCACCGGCCCGTTCCAGGACAACGTCGTGATCTTCCGTGACTTCTCCGGCTCCGGCTGGGATCTCGGCGACACCCTGACCGTCGCCGGCACGAACAACGGTCTGATCGACGACAACGGCGGCAACGACTTCACGGGCGGCAGCGGCGTCAGCATGGACCGCACCAGCCCCTACGTCCCCCGCCAGTTCGACATCAACGGCAACCAGATCTTCGGCGCTTACGTGAACCCGGCCAGCGACGGCTCGGTCGAGTCGTTCAGCCTGATCTTCACCAAGCCCGTCGAGTTCATCGACGACATGGGCGCTGCCCTCGCGACCCTGGACGACGTCGCCCAGGACTTCGAGGTTGACGGCGACGCCGTCGACAGCGTCTCGGTCTCCGGCAACGTCGTGACCCTCGTCCCGATGAACGCCGGCAACCTGCTGGCCAGCAGCAGCTTCGACATCTTCTACGACGGCGAGGTCGCCGACCGTCGCCTCGCCGAGGCGGGCGCTCCCGCGAACGTCGTCGACACCGACGGCACCATCACGGCCCAGCCCATCGCCGAGCCCGACATCGACGGTGAGTTCGTCTCCGTCATGGACGTCTTCGGCGCCATCACCAACAACGGCAACCCGGTGCCCGCCGGCACGCAGGTCTACGGCATGCTCGCCGTCCAGCGCGTGCACACCATCACCTTCACGCTCGGCGGCGTGACGGGCGTCATCGACTACGACTCCTCCGCCGAGGCCTTCACCAACTTCATCCTCGGCCTCGAGCCGTACCTCTACATGATCGACGACGATGCGGACGTCTGGTTCACCAACGACCGCGACGACAACTACGACGAGAACCACGCCGTCCTGCAGGTTTCCGTGCAGGTCAACCGCGGCGAGGTCCGCTGGAATGCTCGCGGCCTGACCTACACCGAGGGCGACAGCCCCCAGCAGAACCAGTCCGCTTCGGGCACCGCCACCCTCGTGTGGGACGTGCTCCGCTCCAACGACGGCACCGCCTACGGTCTCGTCAACAGCGGCTTCCAGATCAACGACACCCCGATCTCGAGCAAGGCGGTCATCACCGGCAACGACGGTGAGTACCTCCTGCACGTGACCGGCCCCAACAGCCGCTTCAACGGCCGCACCAACACCAGCGGCGCCCCGGTCATCATCGTGGTCGAGAAGACCAACGGTGAGCGCCTCATGGCGACCAGCATCCACAACGGCGCCGACGGCCTCGGCACCCTCCAGTTCAACCCGTTCCAGAACCAGAATGACCCGAGCGAGGGCCGCTTCGACGGCGCGCTCGACATCGAGTTCAACAACATCGGGATGGAGTGGATCATCGAGGGCTGGAACGCGACCGCCTTCAACCGCAACAGCGGCTTCGGCGCCAGCAGCAACGGCCTCCCGGCCTCCGTCCCCGCCGGCGTCACGCCCTTCGTCAACAACGCCACCAACAACACCATCGTCGTCGGCACCACGCTGACCCAGGCTCCGGCCTACCTCCAGTGGGGCTTCTACGTCGATGACGACAACGACGGCGTCTGGACGCGCGACGACGACTTCAACGGGCTGCTCAGCAGCACGCTGGTCGATCCCCGCGGCTTCGACGACTTCTTCGCCTTCACGCTCACCGACCGTGGCGTGAAGACCAACAACAACATCGACGGCCTCGTCGGTGGCTACGGCCTCGGCACCTTCTACGGCGGCTTCAGCGCCGACAGCCTCGGCGTGTTCCAGTACGGCGCCGAGCGCGCCAGCGGCACCGCCCTCTTCGGCTCCAACGGCTTCAACGCCAGCAACACCAACCTCGGCTGGGCTCTCGTCACCTCCCCGGGCGACGCGAGCGACGTCGATGCCTTCCTCAGCGCCAACGAGGCGGACTTCCTGATCGAGTTCAACCGCACCGACACCGACGAGGTCACCATCACGACCTTCGACGGCGCCGGCGCCGGCACGGGCGACACCTCGTCCGTGAACCGCGGTCAGGCCTACTTCGTCCACTTCGAGTAATCCGATCGTTCCCTGAAGGCTGACTTCGCGGGGGCTCGCACCAGCGGGCCCCCGCGTTTTTTCTTGCGCCGGCGCCGCCCCCGTCGAACCCTGCTAGCCTCAATCGCCGACGAAACGGAACGGACCCGGGGCGCCGTCGCGCCGGCCGGGCGCCTTCCACGAGGTTGCGCCGATGCACATCGACGACATCTTCGCCAGCCGCACCACGACCTTCTCCTTCGAGTTCTTCCCCCCGAAGACCGACAAGGGCGCGGAGAACCTGTTCCAGGCCATCCGCGAACTCGAGCCGCTGCGCCCGTCGTTCGTCAGCGTCACCTACGGCGCCGGCGGCGGCACGCGCAAGCGCACGCACGACCTCGTGCTCCGCATCATGCGCGAGACGACCCTCGTCCCCGTCCCGCACCTGACCTGCATCCAGCACAGCGAGGCGGAGATCGCCGAGATCCTCACGCGCTACGCCGAGGCCAGCGTCGGCAACATCCTCGCCCTCGGCGGCGATCCCCCGCGCGAAACCCCTGACTACGACCGCGCCGGCGACCGCTTCCGCTTCGCCTCCGATCTGGTCGAGTTCATCCGCCAGTTCAACTGTGATGGCCGCCATCCTGATGCGCGCGGCTTCGGCGTCGGCGTTGCGGGCTTTCCCGAGGGACACCCCTCGACGCCCAACCGGCTGCACGAGATTGACCACCTCAAGCGCAAGGTCGACGCCGGCGCGCAGTACATCTGCACCCAGCTGTTCTTCGACAACCGCGACTTCTACGACTTCCGCGAGCGGTGCGAGCTCGCCGGCGTGCGCGTGCCGATCGTCGCGGGCATCATGCCCATCGCCAGCGCACGGAACCTCGAACGCATGGCGGAGCTGGCGCTGGGCGCCCGTTTCCCGGCGGCGTTGCTCCGCGCGGTCGAGCGGTGCGACGATGACGACGGCGTGCGTCGCGTGGGTGAACACTGGGCGACCGAGCAGTGCCGCGACCTGCTCGACAATCAGGTCGCCGGCATCCATTTCTACACGCTGAACAAGTCCTCCTCGACGCGCGAGATCTACGCGAACCTCGGGGCCAAGGACTCGGTCTCCCTCGGCGGCTAACCTTCCCGCAAGGGTTCACGACCGGGCGGGGACGGACTCGCCGCACTGAGAGGGAAGAAGCGCCACAATGTCCAGCCGGTTCCTCGACGCATTGAGTAAGCGTGTCCTCGTCCTCGACGGCGCAATGGGCACCAGCGTCCACGCCTGCGGGTGCGACCTCGAGACCGACTTCCTCGGCAAGGAGAACTGCACCGAGGTGCTCGTGCTCACGCGCCCCGATGTCATCGGCGGCATCCATGAGACCTTCCTCGAAGCCGGCGCCGACGGTGTGGAGACCGACTCGTTCGGCGGCGCGACGCACGTGCTCGCCGAGTTCGATCTGCAGGATCGAGCGCGCGAGGTGAACCGGCTCGCCGCGTCGATCGCGCGCGAGGCGTGCGACAAGTTCTCGACGAAGGAGCGCCCCCGATTCGTCCTGGGTTCAATGGGCCCGGGCACGAAGCTGCTCACGCTCGGGCAGATCACCTGGCAGAAGATGCTCGGCGCCTACACCGAGCAGGCCCTCGGCCTCATCGAGGGTGGCGCCGATGCGCTGATCATCGAGACCTGCCAGGACCTGCTGCAGGTCAAGTGCGCCGTCAACGCGTGCATCAACGCGCTGCGCGAGCACGGGCGCACGCCCGAGCAGGTCCCCATCCTCGTGAGCGTGACGATCGAGACGACCGGCACGATGCTGCTGGGCACCGAGATCGCGGCGGCCGCGCAGGCGCTCGCCGGCTACCCGATCACGAGCCTCGGGCTGAACTGCGCGACGGGGCCCGAGCACATGAGCGACCACGTGCGCTGGCTGAGCCGCCACTGGGAGCGCCCGATCAGCATCGTGCCCAACGCCGGCCTGCCGGAGCTGAAGGACGGCCAGACGGTGTACCCGCTCGGGCCCGAGCCCTTCGCCAAGGAAGTGGCGCGATTCGTCGACGAGTTCGAGGTGGGCATCGTGGGCGGCTGCTGCGGCACGACGCCCGAGCACATCCGTGCGCTGCGCGAGGCGGTCGGCGACCGCGCCGCCCCTCGCCGCCCGAAGCCCTTGAGCGTTCCGGCGATGAAGCCGGCCTGCTCGAGCCTGTACTCGCCCGTGGAGTACCGCCAGGACAACTCGTTCCTGATCGTCGGCGAGCGCACGAACACGAACGGCTCGCGCAAGTTCAAGCGTCTGCTGAACGAGGAGGACTGGGACGGCCTGGTGTCGATGGCGCGCGAGCAGGTGCGCGACGGGTCGCACGTGCTCGATGTGTGCGTGGACTATGTCGGACGCGACGGCGTGCGCGACATGAGCGAGGTCGTCAGCCGGTTCGTGCGCCAGATCACCGCGCCGCTGATGATCGACTCGACGCAGGTGGATGTGATGGAGGCGGGCCTCCAGCGCGCCGGCGGCAAGTGCATCATCAACTCGATGAACCTCGAGGAGGGTGAGGGAAAGCTCGCGCAGATCTGCGAGCTGGCCCGCACCTACGGCGCCGCGGTCGTCGCCGGCACCATCGACGACGACCCACAGGAGGCGATGGGCAAGACGGCCGAGCGCAAGCTCGAGATCGCGCAGCGCATCTACGATCTCGCGGTGCACGAGCACGGCCTGCACCCCGCCGACATCTTCTTCGATCCCCTCGTCCTGCCGGTGACCACCGGCGTGGAGGCGGATCGGCGCCTCGGCCTCGAGACGGTCGAGGGCATCCGGCGCATCAGCGAGGCGATGCCCGAGTGCCAGATCGTCGTCGGCCTCAGCAACGTCTCATTCGGCCTGCGTCCGAACGCGCGCACGGTGCTCAACAGCGTCTTCCTCCACGAGTGCGTGGAGGCGGGGCTGACCGGCGCGATCGTGCACGCGTCCAAGATTCTGCCGCGCACGAAGATCAGCGACGAGCAATGGCAGGCGGCGCTGGACCTCATCTACGACAAGCGTTCCGAAGGCTTCGACCCGCTGCACGCGTTTATCCGACTCTTCCCCGAGGGCGACGAGGGCGAAGTCGACGCGCGCGAGAGCCTCGCCGACCTGCCGCTCGAGGAGCGCCTCCAGCGCCACATCATCGACGGCGAGAAGCAGGGCCTCACCGAGGCGCTCGAAGAGGCGCTCGGGATCATGCCCGCGCTCGAGATCATCAACGATCACCTGCTCGGCGGGATGAAGGTCGTCGGCGACCTCTTCGGCAAGGGCGAGATGCAGCTGCCCTTCGTGCTCCAGAGTGCGGAGGTGATGAAGGCCGCGGTCGCGCACCTCGAGCCGCACATCCCCAAGGACGAGGCGAGCGGCAAGAAGGGCAAGATCGTCCTCGCCACGGTGAAGGGCGATGTGCACGACATCGGCAAGAACCTCGTGGACATCATCCTCTCGAACAACGGCTACGAGGTCGTGAACCTGGGCATCAAGCAGCCGGTCGCGACGATCCTCGACGCCTTTGAGCAGCACCAGGCCGACGCGATCGGGCTGAGCGGGCTGCTGGTGAAGTCCGTCGCGGTGATGCGCGACGACCTCGAGGAGATGGCCTCACGCGGGATCGCGGCGCCGGTGCTGCTGGGCGGCGCCGCGCTCAACCGCCACTACTGCGACACCGAACTCCGCAGCGTCTACACCACCGGCAAGGCCTACTACGGTCGCGACGCCTTCGAGGCGCTGCGCATCATGGATCTCATCGCCAAGGGCCGGACCGGCGAGATCGACGCCGAGATCGAAGAGCGCCTCGAGAAGCGCGCGAAGGCGGAGGAGACGATCGCTCGCGCGCGGGATGCGAAGGGCGAAACCGACAGCGGCGGCGCGGCGGTCGCCGAGCGCGTCCGCAGCGAGGTCCGCACCGACGTCGAGATCCCCGCGCCGCCCTTCTGGGGCGTGAAGGTCGTCGAAGATCTCGACCTCGAGGAGGTCTACGCCTTTGTCAACAAGGTGGCCCTCTTCCGCGGGCAGTGGCAGTTCCGGCGCGGGAAGCGCAGCGACGAGGAGTTCAACGCGTTCGTCGAGAACACCGTCGAGCCCATCTTCGAGCGCCTCAAGGCGCAGTGCCGTGACGAGGGCATCCTGCGTCCGGGCGTCGTCTACGGCTACTTCCCCGCGCAGTCGGATGGCGATGACCTGGTCGTCTTCGACCCCGACGACCACGACCGCGAGGTCGAGCGATTCCGCTTCCCGCGTCAGGATGGCCGAAAGCGCCTGTGCATCAGCGACTTCTTCCGCTCGGCCGATTCGGGCGTGAAGGATGTGCTCGCCATGCACTGCGTGACGATGGGCTCGGTCGTCAGCGAACGCGCCAAGGCGCTCTTCGAGAGCGACGCGTACGCGGAGTACCTGTACCTCCACGGCATGGGCGTGGAGTGCGCCGAGGCCCTCGCCGAGCTCTGGCACAAGCGCATCCGCGAAGAGATGGGCGTCGCCGGCGACGACCACGCCGAGGTGCGCAAGCTCTTCGCCCAGCACTATCGGGGGTCCCGCTACTCCTTCGGCTACCCCGCGTGCCCGGAGATGAGCGACCAGGAGAAGCTCTTCCGCCTGCTCGAGCCCGAGCGCATCGGCTGCCGCCTGACGGAAAACTGGCAGATCGACCCCGAGCAGAGCACCAGCGCGATCGTGGTGCATCACCCCGAGGCAAAGTACTTCAACGTCTGACGGGCCGCGCGTTCGGCGTCGGTTCGGCGGTGGTGACTCGGGCCCGCCTGCGCCGATATCCTGTTGGTATGCGCATCCGCTCGATCATCGTGTGGGCGTTCGCCGCGATCGCAACGAGCGCGCCCGCTGTGGCGCAGTTCGAAGGTCCGCTGACGTCGCCGATCCGCTCGCGCATCGTGGGCGTGATCAACAGCGACAGCGGCGCCCCGACGATCGGTCCGGGCGATGAGATCGCGGCGATCTTCGACGGGCGCGTCGTGGGGCTGCAGGTGTTCGGCACGACCGCCACCGGCCCGGTCAACATCAGCATCACCGTCTTCGGCGACGACCCGGCGACGCCCGATGTCGAGGGTCCGGACCCGGGCGACCAGATCACCTTTCAGTTCTACGACGACTCCACCGGCGCGATCCGCAACAACGTCGTCCCGCTGAACCTCGCCGGGGAGGTGTCGATCGTCCGCTACGAGGGCGACTTCATCGACCTGGAGATCCCGCTCCCGCCCGAGCTGCTCACACCGGTGCAGGAGTTCAACTTCCGCCTGACCGCCGAGGACGGCAGCCCCGGCGACGGTTCGGGCGGCGGGGGTGGCGGAACCGGCCAGGGCAACCCCGATGTGAACAACGACGGCGTCATCGACAAGCGCGATGTCGCCCTCGTGCTCCGCGGCGTCATCGGCGCCAACCGTGTGCTCACCGCGACGCAGCGCGCGCGCGCCGATGTGAACAACGACGGCGCCATCACCACCGCCGACGCCGTGCTGGTCATCCGGGCCCAGTGACCGTGCGCCGCCGCGCCGGCTTCAGCCTTCTCGAACTGCTGATCGTGCTCGCGATCCTCGGGCTCGTGGCCGCCATCAGTGCGCCGGGCGCCGCGCGACTGCTCGCCGGCGGGGCGGAGCGCACGCGGCGCAGCGAGCTCGTCCAGTTCCTTCTCGCGCGCCGGCTCGACGCGCTCCGGGATGCGCAGCGCATCGAGCTGACGCTCGAATGGACGCCCGGCGCCGGCCTGCGCGCCGCCGGAGCGGGCCTTGAGCGTGCCTGGCCCGACTGGCCCGACCCGCTTGAGGCGGCGCTGCCCGCCGGGCCGGCGACCGAGCGCCTGGCATTCGACGGCGAGGGGCTGGCCGACCGGCGGGAGATCCGTTTCCGGGCGTCCCGGCCCGACGGGTCCGATAGGATGTGGGCCGTCTCGCTCGACCCCGTCAGCGGGCTTCCGAGCATCCGGGATCCGGCCGAGGCCGGAGCGACGCAGGAATCGACAGGAGCCGTCCGATGACCCACCGGGCCCATGCCCGC
This sequence comes from Phycisphaerales bacterium, assembly GCA_043101835.1. Lineage (GTDB taxonomy): Bacteria > Planctomycetota > Phycisphaerae > Phycisphaerales > UBA1924 > JBICHM01. The sequence goes on from JBICHM010000122.1 coordinate 18,944, forward strand.
GCCTTCTCGCTCGTGGAGCTGATGATCGTCATCACGATCATCGGCCTCCTCGTCGCGCTCGTCGCGCCGCGCCTCGCCGGCGCGCTCGGGAGCGGACGGGTGCAGTCGACGCGCGCGCAGATCGAGCTGCTTTCCGGCGGCGTTACGCAGTTCAACCTCGACGTCGGGCGCTACCCGACCGCCGAGGAAGGGCTCGAATCGCTGCTCACCCGCCCGCAGGGCGTCGAGGCCGATGTCTGGAAGGGGCCCTACCTCGAGAAGGACTTCGTCCCGACCGACGCCTGGGGGCGCGACTTCCAGTACGAACTCCCCGACAGCGGGCGCTTTGTCATCCGATCCCTCGGCGCCGACGGCCCGCCCGGCGGCGACGGCGACAACGCCGACATCGACAACCGGTCGGAGTGAGGGACCAGGGACCGGGGACCAGGCATCAGCCGGACTCCGATCCCACTGGTCCCAGGTCCCTGATCCCGAGTCCCTTCCCCCGACATGATCGCCTCCCCCGCCAGCGCGTTGCTCGGATTCGATACGGCCGCGTTCGGGCGCGCGCTCATTGAGGCCGGCGACATCGGCGAGCAGGACTGGCGCCTGGCGCAGGAGGTTGCGCGCCGGCAGGGGGTCAGCCCGGTGCGCGGCCTGCTCGAACTCGGCCTCATCGGTGAGGAGCCGCTCGCCGACCGCCTCGCACGCGCCACCGGCGCGCCGCGATGGAAGGCCGACGACGAGTCGCTGCCCGTCGCCGACAGCGTGCCGCAGCGTTTCATGCTCGCCAGCAGCGTGCTGGTGCTCGAGCCCGACGAGGCCGATGCGCCGCTGCGCCTCGTCTGCGTCGACCCCGCCGACCACCACAGCCTGCGCTCATTGGTGGCGATGCTCGATCGCCCGGCGGAGGTCGCCGTGGGCGTGCAGAAGGAGATCGAGGCGTACCTCGAAGCGGCGACCGAGGCCCCGGAGGCCGAGGAGGCCGACGCCGGCGCGCTGGATGTCACCGCCGAACTCAGCCACCTGCGCGACATGGCGAGCGAGGCGCCGGTCATCCGCTTCTTCAACCAGGCAGTGGAGCGCGCGCTTGACCTCGGCGCGAGCGACATCCACATCGAGCGATTTGATCGACGCACGAGCCTGCGGATGCGCGTGGACGGCATGCTCGTCGAGCAGCCCGCGCCGCCGCTGAGTCTGTACGAGGCGCTGATCTGCCGCGTGAAGATCATGGCGGGCCTCGACATCGCCGAGCGCCGCCTCGCGCAGGACGGGCGCATCCGCATGCGCCTGCGCGGGCGCAGCGTGGACCTGCGCGTCAGCCTGGTGCCCACGATGTACGGCCAGGACGCCGCGATCCGCCTGCAGGATCGCCAGCGCCTCGGCGCGGTGGACCTGCCGGCCCTCGGCTACGACGACCGCCAGATCCGCTGGCTCGACCACATCGCCCACAAGAGCCACGGCATCCTGCTGATCACCGGCCCCACCGGCTCGGGCAAGACGACCACGCTCTACGCGCTGTTGCGTCGCCTCGTCGGCGCGGAGCGCAAGATCCTCACCGTCGAGGATCCTGTCGAGTACGCGATGGAGGGGGTCAACCAGATCCAGGTCAACAGCGCCGTGGGCATGACCTTCGGGCGCACGCTGCGCCATGTGCTGCGCCACGATCCGGACGTGATCCTCATCGGCGAGATCCGCGACCACGAGACGGCGGAGATCGCCTTTCAGGCTGCGCTCACCGGCCACATGGTGCTCTCGACGCTGCACACCAACGATGTGCCGGGCACCTTCGTGCGTCTGATCGACATGGGCGTCGAGCCCTACCTGGTGAACGCCGCGGTGGAGGGCGTCAGCGCGCAGCGCCTGCTGCGCCGCGTGTGCGCTGACTGTCGCAACCAGGCCCCCGCGCGCGACGCGTGCGCCGCGTGCAAGGGCATTGGGTATCGCGGGCGCGTCGCCGTGATGGAGCACAGCGGGGTGACGCCCGACATCAAGCGCGCCGTCCTTGAAGGCGCCGACGAGCGCCGCCTGCGCGAGACCCTCGAAGCCTCCGGCTACACCGATCTCCGCGCCCGCGCGATGACGCTCGTCGCACGGGGCGTCACCGACGAGGCCGAGGTCGCGCGCGCCCTGGGCAGCGCCGCCGATGAGGACCCCGACGAGGGCGCCCCGTGACGCGCTTCGTCTACCGAGCCGCGCCGATCAAGCCGGGCCTCGGCGGCCTCGTCGAGGGGCGGGAAGAGGCGCGCGACGAACGCACGCTGCGCGACCATCTTCGCGAGCGCGGGCTCATCGCCGTGGAAGTGCGCCCCGTCGGCTTCGCCGATGCGCTCCGCGCCCGCTTCGGGTCGCGCTCCTCGCGCCTGAAGCGCACGGACCGGCTGTGGTTCTTCGCCACGCTTTCGCGCCTGCTCCGCAGCAAGGCGCCGGTGGAGCGCGCGATCAGCGCGATGGAGGAGGTCGCCCCGAACGACGCGGCGAGAGCGGCGTGCGCGCAGGTCGGCGATGCGCTCCGCTCGGGACGCCCGCTCGATGCCGCCTGCGCCGAGGTCGCCGGGCTCGTCGGACCCCGACAGTCGGCGCTGCTGCGCGTCGGTCACGCCTCGGGCGATCTCGAGCGCGCCGCCGCACTCATCGACGAGTCCCTCCGCACGAGCGAGCGCATCAGGAAGACCGTCATCGGCCGGCTCATCTACCCGGCGGTGCTCATCGTCGTGGGCGTGGCGTGCCTGTGGTTCCTCTCGGCCGTCGTCCTGCCGCGCTTCAGCGAGACGCTCGAATCCGCCGGGGCGGACCTGCCGGGCGCGACGCGCTTCACGCTCGCATCGGCGAAGGTCGTCATGTGGACCGGGCCGATCGTGCTGCTCGCGATCCTCGGCCTCATCGTCTGGTGGCGGGCCGGCCTCGCGCCGCCGGCGTGGCGCCGCCGGGCGCAGGAACTGGCCTTCCAGACGCCCTTGGTCGGCGGGCTGATCTGGCGTCACCAGGGCGCCGTGGCGGCCGACACCATCGCGACGATGCTCGAGGGCGGCGGCGATCTGCTTGAAGCCCTCGAACAGGCCGAGGACGCCGTCGGCGAGGGCGTCGTCGCGCGACGCCTCGCCCGGGCGCGCCAGCAGGTTCGCGAGGGCCTCGATCCGGGGGAGGCTTTTGAGCGGGAAGGCGTCTTTCCGCCGATGAACGCTGCGGTGATCCGCATCGGCGCCCGGAGCGGCGACCTCGCCGGCGCCCTCCGCAGCGCCACCGAGACCGCGCTCGAAGAGCAGCAGGACGGCATCGACCGTCTCCTCACCCTGCTCCAGCCGGCGATCACCCTGGC
>JBICHM010000123.1:0-6795 GCA_043101835.1 Phycisphaerales bacterium
TGCCCCAGACCGTCAGCGCGATCGCGCCCACGGCATAGACAATGTGCAGGGCTCGCGCGATCGGCTTGCGCCCGATCAGCAGTCCGCCGGTGACAATCAGGAACACGGCCCACGCGAGCCCGGAGATCTGCGCCGCCTGGGCCGACGCCGGCGGGTTCATCATCACATCGGGGAACCCACCCTGCATCTGGTTCTGCGCCGACTGCATGAACTTGCGCATCAGCGCCGGACCGCCGACCGCGAGCACGCCGCAGAACAGCCCGAGCGCCCCCCACGCGATCGAAATGATCCCGACCGGTTTCGTCCAGCCCGGAAGTTCAATGAAGGGATCGTCACCCTCCCACGCCGCCGACGGATCGATGAAGACATCGTCGTCGTTGCGTCCGCTGTCGTACGGCTGGTTGCTCATGTCGCCCCCCATCGGTTCGCCCCGTCGCGGTCGTGTGCGGCGTCCGGCGGCGCGGATTTCAGATCATCACAGCTGTTCGAGGAACCGCACATCGTTCTCGAAGAGCATGCGGATGTCGGGGATCGCGTACCGCCCCATCGCGATGCGCTCGATGCCGAAGCCGAAGGCCCAGCCGGTCCACTCCTCGGGGTCGTAGCCGACGGCCTCGAAGACGGCGGGGTCCACCATGCCGCAGCCGCCGAGTTCGACCCACTGGGCCGGCTTGTCGGGGCGCAGGCGGATCTTCATGTAGAACTCCGCGCTCGGCTCGGTGAAGGGGAAGTAGCTGGGCACGAGCCGGATCTCCGCCTCGCTGCCGAAATACGCGCGCGCGAACTGGTACAGCGTCGTCTTCAGGCTCGCCATCGTGACGCCCCGATCGACGTACAGCCCTTCCAGCTGGTGGAACATGAACGAGTGCGTCGCGTCCACCGTGTCCGGCCGGTAGACGCGCCCCGGCGCGATGATCTTCAGCGGTGGCTTGCGCGTCTCCATCATGCGGATCTGCACGGTGCTCGTCTGCGAGCGCAGCATGCGCGGGCGCGCGGTCGCCGCCGGATCGTCCACATAGAAGTTGTCGATCGGCTCCCGCGCGGGATGGTCCGCCGGGATGTTCAGCTTGACGAAGTTGTGGTCGTCGTCCTCGAGCTCCGGCCCGCTGACCGTCTCGAATCCCATGCGCCCGAAGACGTCGCCCAGCTCGTCGATCACGCGGCTGATGACATGGCGTTTGCCCATCGCCAGCGCCGAGCCCGGCTCGGTCATGTCGATCGCCGGTCCGCGTGGGCGCGACCCGCCGCCGAGCGAGCCCTTTCTCGCCTCGAAGGCCGCCTCGACCGCCTGCTTCACCTCGTTGAGGCGCTTCCCGAAGGCGGGCTTCTGCTCCTTCGGGACCTCCTTCAGCAGCGCCGCGGCGTTCTTCACCCGGCCCTGGGAGCCGATGAACTCGATGCGCCACGCCTCCAGGGCGTCGGCCGTCGTCGCGCCCTCCAGGCCGGCCATCGCGTCGCGTTCGATCTCATCGAGGCGTTCGAGCATTCCTGAATCGTCCTCCGTCACCAAACAATAACGGCCGGCGCATCACTGCGCCGGCCGTTGGAAGTGTCGTCAGAATGCCGGATCAGGCGTCGGCCTTGGCCTCTGCCTCACCACCGGCGTCGGCCGCCTCCGCCGCGGCGGGCGCCTCGGCCTTCGGCGCCGACTTGGGCGCAGCGCCCTTCAGCGCGTTCTTCGCGAACGCCGTGCGACCGTCGGCGATGCGCCGGCGGTTGCTGACGCGCCCGCTGATCTCCGGGCCGTCCTCATCGCCGACCAGCTGCAGGATGCACAGCTCGGCGTTGTCGCCGACCCGCTTCTTCCCGAGCTTGACGATGCGGGTGTACCCGCCCGGACGATCGCTGAAGCGCGGCGCGACCTCTTCGAAGAGGTGCTTGACCAGCTTCGGGCCCTTGCGGAGTTCGCCGTAGCGGTTGCGCTCCACGCGGCTCTCGTCGTCGGCCATCACGCGATCGCGTAGACGGCTGATGACAAGGCGACGCGAGTGCAGATCCCCACGCTTGGCGAGGGTGATCAGCTTCTCGGCGAAAGGCTGGACAGCCTTGGCCTTGGGGATCGTGGTCGTGATCTGGCCGTGCTCGAAGAGACCGGCGGCGAGGTTGCGCAGGGTGGACCTGCGGTGGGCCTCTGTCCGGCCGAGCTTGTGACCTGCCTTGCGGTGACGCATCGCTGAAACTCCGTGGCGAACCGGAGAGTGTACCGGAGCCGGGGCCGCCCGAAAAGGGCGTGCCCGGCGGGAAGGGTCAGGAGGAAAGGGACGCGGGCGAATAGCCCTCGGGAAGCTCCATGCCCAGGTCCAGCCCCAGATCGGCGAGCTTGCGCTTCACCTCGCGGAGGCTGGTCCGGCCAAAGGAGCGGACCTTGAGCAGGTCGCTCTCGTCGCGGCTGACGAGGTCGGCGACCGTGTTGATCTTCGCGGACTCGAGGCAGTTGCTCGCGCGAACCGACAGCTCGAGGTCGTTGATGGGCATGTTCAGCTTGCGGATCAGCTCGTCGTCCACGCTGGCGGCGGCCGCGGCTTCCTCGCTCACACGCTCCGTGCCCATCTCGGTGAACTGCACGAACGGGTTCAGATGCTTGCGGAGGATCTTCGCCGCCTCGACGACGGCCATCTCCGGGCCCACCGTGCCGTTGGTCCACACCTCGAGCACGAGCTTGTCGTAGTCGGTCTTCTGGCCGACGCGCGCGTCCTCGGTCTTGTAGCGGACGCGCTGGACGGGGCTGTAGATCGCGTCCATCGGGATGACGCCGATCTCCTGCTCCTCCTCGTTCTCGTACTGCTCGCTGGCGGGCACGTAGCCCCGGCCCTTCTGGACCGTCAGCTCGCACTCGAAGTCGACCTCCTCGGTGAGGGTCGCGATCACGAGATCCTTGTTGAGGATCGTGACCGACGGATCGGCCTCGATCAGCTCGGCGGTCACCTCGCCGGGGCCGGTGGCCGCCAGGCGCATGGTGCGGGGCTCGTCGCCCTCGAGCTTCACGATGAGGTTCTTCAGGTTCAGGACGATCTGGACCACATCCTCCATGACGCCCGGGAGCGACGAAAACTCGTGCTCGGCGCCGTGGATCTTCACGCCGGTGACGGCCGCGCCCTCGAGGCTCGAGAGCAGCACGCGCCGCAGGCTGTTGCCGACGGTCGTGCCGAAGCCGCGCTCGAAGGGCTCGACGATGAAGCGCGCGAACGTGGGGCTCGCGCTCTTGGGGTCGATCTGGATGCGGGAAGGAAGCTCAAGTCCTCGCCAGCGGATGCGCATGGAGAGACTCCTCGTGTGACCGGCAGGGCCGTGATTGGTGATGCACGACTCCGGCGGGGTATCGGCGACGGCCGGGGCCTGCCGGCCCCGTCCCGGCGACGCCTGCTGTCCCGCCGGAAGAAACGCGCCCCGGAGGTCCGGGGCGTGGAGATCGATCTGTCAGACGCGCCGCTTCTTGCGCGGGCGGCAGCCGTTGTGCGGGATGGGCGTGTGGTCCTCGACCGCCGTCACGCGCAGGCCGGCGGAGGCAATGCCGTTCACGGCCGCCTCGCGACCCGGACCGGGGCCCTTGATGCGGACCTCGACCTCGACCATCCCCATCTTGCGCGCCTTGTCGGCCGCGGACTCGCCAGCGCGCGTCGCCGCGTACGGCGTCGCCTTGCGGGCGCCCTTGAACTCCATCGTGCCGGCCGACGCCCACGCCACGGCCTCGCCGTTCGTGTCGGTGATCGTCACGATGGTGTTGTTGAACGACGCCTTCACATGGGCGACGCCCTTGACGACGTTCTTGCGGATCTTCTTGGTCTTCTTGGCCATCTGTGTCCTGCGCTCCCGCCGGGCATGATCACGCCCGCTGCACGCGCCTCAAACTGTGGTTCAGTCCAGCGACGCGCCGGAGATTACTTGCCCTTGACGCCCTTCGTGCCGGCGACGGTCTTCTTGCGACCCTTGCGGGTGCGTGCGTTGCAACGCGTGCGCTGCCCGCGTGTGGGCAGGCCGCGACGGTGCCGGTCGCCCCGGTAGGACTTCACGTCCTTCAGACGCTGGATGTTCTGCGACACCTGGCGACGCAGGGCGCCCTCGACGAGGAACCCGGCGTCGATGACGCCGTTGATCGCGGAGACCTCCTGATCGGTGAGGTCGCGCGTCTTCGTCTCGGGGTTGATCCCGCACTGCTCGAGGATGTCGTCGGCGAACTTGGGACCGATGCCGTAGACGTACCGGAGTGCGTACCGGATCTTCTTCGTCTCGGGGAGGTCAACGCCTGCGATGCGCGCCATATCCGTCTGCTCCGTCCGGGCGGGGTCGCCGCCCTCAGATCCGCCGCGCCATCAGGCCGGCGGGGTGTGTGCTTCTACTCGCTCCGCGCGTGCGTCAGCCCTGCACCTGCTTGTGCTTGGGGTTGCTCTTGCAGATCACCCGGACCTTACCCTTGCGCCGGACGACCTTGCAGCCGCTGCAGATCCGCTTCACGCTCGATCGAACCTTCATCTGATTCACCCGCCTCTATGTCAGTGCCGGTAGACGATCCTGGCCTTCGTCAGGTCGTACGGGCTGAGCTCCACCGTGATCCGATCGCCGGGCAGGATGCGGATGTAGTGCTTGCGCATCTTTCCAGACACGTACGCCAGCACCTCGTGGTCATTCGGCAGACGCACGCGGAACATCGCGTTCGGCAGCGCCTCGACGACCTCCGCTTCAAGCGTCAGCTTGTCATCCTGCTTCGGCATAGATCCTCCGCCGGGCCACGAGCGCCCGGTCCTGCCTTCTTCCCGCCGGCCTACGCGGCCGTCAGGATCACTCCACCATCCGGCCCCACGCCGATCGTCCGCTCCTGGCAGCACGCCGGTGAGCGGTCGGCCGTCGCCACGCCCCAGCCATCCGGCAGCGCGATCGTCGGCGTCCGACGGGGGAAAAGAGAAGGATAGCCGCCCTGCGCCCGTCCGGCAGCCTCCGGCGTCCCATTCGGGCTCGCCGGAAGCGTCAGCACGGGCTCCACGCAGAGGAGCATGCCTTCGCGAATCTCAAAATCTGCCCGCGGCGCCTCGTCGGCGAAGGTCGCCAGGAGCGGCCCCTCATGCAGCGTCCGCCCCACGCCGTGACCGGCGACACCCGTCGCCAGGCCCCAGCCGCGCTCACGCGCGAACGCCTGGACGGCCTCCGCGACGGCGCTCCACAGGACGCCCGGACGCATCAACCCGGCCGCGATCTCGACGGCCTCGAGGGCGTCGGCGACCAGCGCCTCGCGCTCGGGCGCATCGGCGCCGGGCACGACCATCGCGATCGATGCGTCCACGATCCGGTCATCGAGGTCGGCGAATCGCGCCGCCGCGTCGATCGTCACCAGATCGCCTGCGCGGAGGCGACGCGCGCCGGGGCGGGCGCACGCGGCCTGTTCGTTCACATTCACACTGGCCCCCCACCCGAACGCCTCGCCGCGCGCGTTGCGCTCGCTCGTGAGCACGCACTCCCCGCCGGCTGCCTCGATCGCCTCAGCGACTGCGCCGGCCACCTCCGCCGTGCTGGCGCCGGCGATCGCCTGCGCGCGAGCCGACTCCAGCGCCGCCATCAGACGCCGCCCGCTCTCGCGGAGCGCAGCGAAGGCTCCGAGGTCGGCGGTCGTGTCGGGATGGAGCAGCGTGGTGGTCACGGGTGGGTGTTCGTCAGTGGTCAGCCGGCGCGTCCCTTGACGCGGGTCGAGCGGCCGCGCTCGTCCTCGCCAAGGAAGCCGGCGTAGTTCCGCATGAGCAGGTTGGCCTCGATGCGCTGGATGAAGTCCAGGCCGACGGCGACGACGATGAGCAGCCCCGTGCCGCCGAGGAACGCGGCGACGCTGTAGGGGATGTTCATCGCGTGCTGCACGGCCATCGGAATGACGGCGATCACCGACAGGAAGCCGGCGCCGACATACGTGATGCGCTCGAGGACGGTCTCGAGGTATTCAGCGGTGCGCGGTCCGGGGCGCAGACCGGGGATGAACGAGCCGCTGTCGCGCAGCTGCTTGCTCATCTCCTCCGGGTTGAACTGCACCGTCGTCCAGAAGTAGCTGAAGAAGTAGATCAGGACGATGTAGATCACGATGTACGGGAACGCGCCCGGCTGCAGGCTGCTGTTCAGGAAGATCGCGAAGTTGTTGAACCACCCCGTCGACGCGGCGGTCGCGGACTGCATGTAGCCCGCGGCGACGGACGGGAAGATCATCAGGCTGCTGGCGAAGATGATCGGCATCACGCCGCCGTGGTTCACGCGCAGCGGCAGATACGAGCGCTGCCCGCCGTAGACGCGCCGGCCGCGCGTGTGCTTGGCCTGCTGCACCGGGATGCGCCGGTGGGCCACGGTGATCAGCACCGAGCCGGCGACAACCAGGATGAACGCGCCGACGAGGAAGATCACGCCCATCCACGACACGCTCGGGTTGTCGTCCCGCGCGATGTCGAAGACGCCGTTGACAATCGGCAGCTGACCCAGCGGCGAGTTCTGCAGCGTCCACAGCACCGCGTTGGGCATCTGCGCGAGAATGCCGGCGGTGATGATCAGCGACGCGCCGTTGCCGATGCCGTACTTGTCGATCTGCTCGGCCAGCCACATCAGGAAGGCCGTGCCGGCGGTCATGGCGGTGATCGCCATGATCCACCAGAGCGGGTTGTTGTCCCACCCGGCGTAGATGAGGCCCTGGGCGCGGATGTAGCCGATCCAGCCCGCGGCCTGCACGACGCACATGCCGATCGTGGCGTAGCGCGTCCACTCCATCACCTTCTGGCGGCCCGTCGGCCCTTCGGCCTGGAGCTTCTTCAGCGTCTCGCTCACCGAGCCGAG
>JBICHM010000124.1:0-2762 GCA_043101835.1 Phycisphaerales bacterium
ACGACAACGAGTTCCGCACCGCCGGCGAGAGCGACCAGTTCACCCTCGCCGAAATGCTCGAGACAATCTACACCGCCACCTGGGGCGAACTCGACGCCGACCCCACACGCTCCTACAGCGCCACCGACCCGATGATCTCCTCCTTCCGGCGCAACCTGCAGCGCGAGCACATCAACCGCCTCCTCTTCTTCTCGCGCCCGGCCATCGCCAACTACTCCCCCGCCTTCCGCACCATTGGCACGCTCACCCGAGCCCAGCTCGCCGAACTGCAGGAGCGCATCTCCAGCGTGCAGGGACGCGGCGAGCGCACGCTCGACCCCTACACCCGGGCCCACCTCGCCGACCTTTCCGACCGAATCGCCCGCTCGCTCGACTACACCGTCATCGACGTCCGCTGACGGACGGCCGATCCGACGATCATCCGGGGGCGGCTCGCCGAGGGGGCGGGCCGCCCTTTTTCATGCGCCGAAAGGCGGCCGCAACCACTCCCAACCATTCCGATGCCGGACGCACGACCCCCGCGCGTCCACTCACCGGATCGACCATGCCGCGGATCGAACCCGACATCACGCTCTGCGCCCGACGAGTCCGAAGCGTCGACACGCCCCCGTGCGCGCTGATCGAGGCCTCCTATCCGCCCGGCGTAACGCTCGCCCCGCACGCCCACGAACGGCCCAACATCTCGCTCGTCCTCGCAGGCTCGATCGAGGAGCGCAACGACGGCGGCGTCACGCACGAAGCGCAGTCCTGCAGCGTCTTCCTCAAGCCCGCCGGCAGCGTCCACGCCAACCGCTTCGGCGCCCGCGGCGCCCGCACCTTCGTCATGGAGCTCACCAACGGCCTTGCCGATGCGCTCCACGAACGCCTCGCGCCCGGCGCGCCACCGATGTGGCTCGACGATCTCGACGCCGCCCGCGCGCTCCTCGACGCCCACCGCGCCGCCCGCGCGGGCGACGCCCACGCCGGCGCACGCGCCGAGGACGGACTCTTCACACTCCTCGGCCTGCTCGACACCCCCGCAAGGCGCGCAGCCGGCGCTCCCGCGTGGGTGCGGAGTGTGCGCGAGCGCATCGATGACGACTCCGGACACGCACCCACCGTCCGCGAACTCGCCGCGGAGGCCGGCGTCCACCCTGTCCACCTCGCGCGCGTCTTCCGCCAGACCTACGGCTGCGGCGTCGCCGAGCACCAGCGACGGGCGCGCGTGCGGAACGCCGCGCAACGCCTCGGCGCGGGGCGCGAGCCCCTTGCGCGCGTCGCCGCCGCCAGCGGCTTCGCCGACCAGAGCCACCTCGGTCGCGAGTGCCGGCGCGAACTCGGCGTCACCAGGGACGCTGCGCGCCCTGCTGACCGGCTGATTCGCGTCAACCCGGCGCCGTGTAGAAGGTCGGCGCGCCCGGCCCGACCGGCAGACCGAACACGAACACATACAGGTAGAACAGCACGATCCACCCGGTCAGGAAGAAGATCGTGTACGGCAGCATCGTGCTGATCAGCGTGCCGATCCCGAGCTTCCGGTCGTACTTCGTCGCGAACGCCAGGATCAGCCCGAAGTACGACATCATCGGCGTGATCACATTCGTGGACGAATCCCCGATGCGGTACGCCGCCTGGATCACTTCCGGGCTGTACCCGATCGTCATCAGCATCGGCACGAAGATCGGCGCCGTCACCGCCCACTGTGCGCTCGCGCTGCCCAGCATCAGATTCACGAAGCAACACATCAGGATGAAGAAGACGAACACCGCCGGGTTGTCGAGGTTGATCGCGCGCAGGAAATCGGCCCCCAGCACCGCGAGGATCGCGCCCAGCTGCGTGTAGTTGAAGAACGCTACGAACTGCGCTGCGAAGAACACCAGCACGATGTACAGCCCCATCGACTTCATCGCGTCCGACATCCCGTCGATCACATCGCGATCGTTCTTCATCGTCCCCACCACGCGCCCGTAGATGAACCCCGGCACGAGGAAAAAGACGAAGATCAGCGCCACGACACTCCGAAGCAGCGGCGTCGGCGCATTTGAGATCGGGTCGCGCAGCACACCCCATGCCGGCAGCGAACCCAGGAACGACTGGTTCAACGGCCCCGCCAGCCACACGATCCCCAGCGACATCATCAGCACCGAAACACCGGCCCACACGAGCCCCTTTCGCTCCGCGGGGGTCAGACGATCCAGCGACGGGTTGTGATCGATGTCCTCCTCCGCGCCCGCCGGGTCGTACTTCCCGAGGCGCGGCTCCACGATCCGCGCCGTCACAAAGGTCCCCAGGATCGTGATCAGGAACACGCTCGTGATCATGAAGTACCAGTTGACCGCCGGGTGCACCTCGTAGGAAGGGTCGATCAGGCGCGCCGCCTCCTGCGTAATGCCCGCCAGCAGGGGGTCCACCGTCCCGATCAGCAGGTTCGCGCTGTATCCGCCCGACACACCCGCGTACGCCGCCGCGAGTCCCGCCAGCGGGTGCCGGCCGAGCGCGTGGAAGATCGCGGCGCCGAGCGGGATCAGCACCACGTACCCCATCTCGCTCGCCGTATTGCTCAGCACACCGGCGAAGACGACAACCATCGTCACCAGGTTCTTCGGCGCCGCGAGCACCAGCGCACGGATCGTCGCCCCCAGCAGCCCCGACTTCTCCGCGACACCCACACCCAGCAGCGCCACCAGCACCGTGCCCAGCGGCACAAACGACGTGAAGTTCGTCACCAGGCTCTGCGTGATCCACCGAAACCCGTCGCCGCTCATGAGGCTGATGGCCGTGAT
>JBICHM010000125.1:0-10771 GCA_043101835.1 Phycisphaerales bacterium
CGCGCCGGACAGGTCCTGCGCATCGCCGTCGATCCCGACAACATCCAGGGCGTGCCGCTCGGCGCCGGTCCGCCCCCCGCGCCAGACGCCAACCCCACCGAGCACGTCGTCGCCGACGGCGAGACGCTCTCCGGCATCGCGCAGTCGCTGTACGGCAAGTCGTCCCTCTGGCGCGTCATCTACGACGCCAACCGCCACCTCCTCGAAACCCCGCAGGACCTTCGCCCCGGCATGCGCCTGCTCATCCCGCCCGCGCCCGCCGGCGCTGGCCAGTAACGCCACAGGAGCACCCCCGCGCGATGCCGCTCTTTCGCGGACCCGTCATCATCACCGGCGGCGCCGGCTTCATCGGCGCCAACCTCGCCGCCCACCTTCTCGCCAGCGACACCGGCGCCGACATCCTCGTCGTCGACGACTGCCGCACCGGCGCATGGACCAACCTCGTCGACGCCTGCCGACGCGCGCACGTCCCCGCCTACCCCGGCGATTTCCTCACCGACAACTGCGTCGATGTCGAGTGGAACGAGTTTCTCGAAGACATCGAGCCCGCCGCAGTCTTCCACCTCGCCGGCGCCCACGAGGCGCCCACCGAGAAGCAACTGCTCTGGGACAACGTCGAGGGCTTCAGAGGCCTCCTCTACGCCGCCGCTGAACTCAGCGTCCCTCTCGTCTACGCATCGAGCGGCGAGGTGTACGGCGACGCGCTCACCACCGCCGACGGCAAACCCGTCGCCGAACGCGCCGCCGGCGCGCCCGTCACCACCCGCGGCTTCAGCAAGTGGGTCATGGAGAACCTCCACCGCCAGGCCCTCGCCTCGCGCGACGCCGGCGCGCCCCCGGCACAGGTCGTCGGCCTCCGCGTGGCCGAGGTCTTCGGACCCGGCGAACGAGCCGGCCCCGGCGCGTCGCTGCCGACCCGCATCGCCCGCGCCCTCACCGCCGGCGACCGCGTCGCGCTCCCGCACAAGGACGCCGTGCGCGACCTCGTCTCCGTGCGCGATGTCGTCACCTGCTTCGTCGCCGCCACCGGGCGAGGCGTCGCCAGCGGCGTCTACAACTGCGCCGCCGGCGAGGCCGTCCCCGTCGGCGCCGTTGTCGACGCCGTCCGCGAAGGCCTGGGTCTCGCCGAATCGAAATCGCCCGTCGAGTACGCCCCCGAGCCGGAGCCGACCCGCAGCCGCGCCGATCTCGCCGGCGTCAAGCGCCGCCTCGACTGGCGCCCTTCGCACCCCACGCTCGAAGCCGTGCGCGAGTTCGCGCCGCTCCTGGCCGCTCAACCATCGACCACGCCCGACCGATAAGGTTCCCCATGATGACCCACACCATCGTGCTCATTCCCGGCGATGGCATCGGCCCCGAAGTCGCCGACGCCGCCCGGCGCATCGTTGAAGCCAGCGGCGCGCCCGTGCAGTTCATCGAGCGCCACGCCGGCATCGCCGCCCTCGACCGCGGCCAGGACGATGTCCTCCCCCAGGCCACCGTCGACGCCATCCGTGAGCACGGCGTCGCCCTCAAGGGCCCCTGCACCACGCCCATCGGAAAGGGCTTTGGCTCCGTCAATGTCGCGCTGCGCAAGAAGCTCAACCTCTACGCCGCCGTGCGCCCCGTGCGCAGCCTCCCCGGCGTCAAGACCCGCTTCGAGAATGTGGACCTCGTCATCGTCCGCGAGAACACCGAGGGCCTCTACAGCGGCATCGAGAACCAGATCACCGACGATGTCGTCGTCTCCATGAAAGTCGCCACGCGCGAAGCCTGCCACCGCATCGCGCACTGGACCTTCCGCTACGCAACCCACCGCAAGCGCGAGAAGGTGTCCGCCTTCCACAAGGCCAACATCATGAAGCTCTCGGACGGCCTCTTCATCAACGAGGCCAGGCTCGTCGCCGAGAACGACTACCCCAACATCCGCTACGAAGAGGTCATCGTCGACGCCGGCTCCATGCGCCTCGTCCAGGACCCCTCCCAGTTCGACATCATCCTCTGCGAGAACCTCTACGGCGACATCATGAGCGACCTCTGCGCCGGCCTCGTCGGCGGCCTCGGCTGCACCCCCGGCGCCAACATCGGCGACGAGGACGCCGTCTTCGAAGCCGTCCACGGCTCCGCGCCCGACATCGCCGGCCAGAACCGCGCCAACCCCCTCGCGCTCATCATGAGCGCCTCCATGATGCTCAACCACCTCGCCGACACGCGCAAGGACAAGTCCTGCCGCGATGCCGGCCAGAAGATCAAGCAGGCCTACAACAAGGCCCTCGAAGACGGCCAGAAAACCCGCGACCTCGCAGGCGACCTCGGCACGAGAGAGTTCGCCCAGGCCGTCATCGATCGATTGAACGGATGACTCTGGGTGGCACAGGTCTCCGACCTGGCCCGCTGCCCAGTCGACCATCTCACTGCAATAGTCATGTCACCTCAGGACGCGGGGGGCGCGCGATTCGTGTGAATCACCCATTGCAAGCCAAGTGCTGGTTGAAGTTCCCGGGACAGCCGAGGGCGGACGAAGTCGTCACCGTCGCACCCGCAGCGCAGCAGCGCGTGGCGCAAACGCTTGAGGGCGAGCAATTCGCGTCATAGACACGGAGACATGCATAGTAGCCCCCTTCCTCTTCATCATCACAGCAAAATGGCAAGTCGCAGAACTCCCATGTGACCGAATTGCGACACTTGTTGGACACCACACACCGCTTCGCATCAGCGAGCGGCGTGCTATAGCAGAGCCCGAAGCAATTGATTGTAACAACTGTTCCGGGTGTCTCGTCGCAAACCGAGCAAGATCCACCTCCCTGCCGCGCCTGGCTCCCAGCGGCGGCAAGGGCGGCTGCAGCAATTCCTATTGCCAATCGAAATGACATTTGCCGTCGCATCCTAATAAATTCCTTTGGTCTTTGGTTTTGGTCTGATGTACTAGTAATCGAGTCCGAGATATCCATCGAGCGTTGACATGCCGGGATGCCCGGGACGATTCGGATCGAAGGACAGTGGGTGCGCCGCCTGCGGCCGAGCCATTGCCGGGTCTAGCAACGACGCGCTGCCGTCGGCAAACGCCATGTAGAAGAGGCCGCCAGCGGGACGCTGCCGGTTCACAAGAACGCCTTTGCCTGACGCCGAGCGAACCTCTGCGAGGTTGACGACCTTGAAGAACGCCTTATAAATTTCGATGCTAGAAACGATCGTCGGCATCGTCCAGATTTCCGCCGCGCTAAACATTGTATGGGAGTAGTGAACCTCGCTGATCTGGCCGTAGAGATCATAGCCCGCCGATTTGGCCTTCTTTGGATCTACGGTTCCCTCGAACGAAAGGTCATCGAATGTGCTGTGCCAGTGCGCATGCGAGGATCCAAGCCACTTTGTGAGCACACGAGGCCACTCAAACTGAAGCGCTGTATATCGATCGGCCGCCGCTGGCGTGCCTCCGATGTCAAAGTAGAAGTAATCGTCGGGCTGTGAGCGATTCGGGAGACCGGGGTTTGGTAAGTCACCATCGTGCGCCGCCGCATATGCGACGAAGTCCACCATTGTTGCTCGCATGTTCGAGAGATTCAAGGCATCGTGCCGTCGAACGGCGACCGAACGAATCACTGGAATCGTAATGCCGATAAGTATTCCGACGATCAGCATCACGACGATTGTCTCGACAAGCGTCATCGCGCGACTCATTCGAAATCACTCCTGGCGTCGCGTGGGAAAGCGGTCGGCGGGGGCGATGCAACACTCATCGCCGCCAACAAGATGCAGCCGATTGCCCAGACGATGTGCGGCACCCCCTCCGCAAATCCTGAACCCAAGCAGCCGCAATCCGTTGGAACATTGCCACCGCGCTCTGCAAACACACGCATGACGGCAAAGGCCACATACACTCCGCCGGAGGCGATCGCGACGACAGCCGCTGGCCCGATGATCAAGATCGCGAGCCCAAGGCCGAGTTCGCCGACCGCGACCGCTCGCACAACCAGTTCACCGGTATCGAGGAGCAGCACTTGGCGAACGAAAGCGGCCGCAGCTGTGGCGTCAACGAGCTTTGCAATGCCGGCCCAGATGAGGACACCGGCTGGGAACACAAACGCATATCGACGAATGGCACCCAATCTCGATTGCATTGGAACATTGTCCACCTCCCGTGCCGATACGGCAAACAAGAAATTGCGAAATTTGATCTTTAACTTACCGATCGCACTTTTGGAGTAGAATCCATGCGCCCTTGGACCCTCCCTGCCCCCGCCAACCACCCCATCCGGGGCTCGTCCCACGCGACCGCCGATCCGCCGCGCGCCGTTGCCCTCTTCGCACACGGCTTCAAGGGCTACAAGGACTACGGCTTCATCCCCGTCCTCGCGGCCGAACTCGGGCGACGCCTCCCCCTTGTCGTCCACCGTTTCAACTTCTCGCACTCCGGCATGGGCGAGCGCACCGACACCTTCGAGCATCCCGAGCTCTTCGAGCAGGACACATGGAGCAAGCAGGTCGCCGACCTCAACCGCGTCGCCGACGCCGCGCGCACCGGCGAACTCTCCGACACCCCCGCGCGCCTCCCGCTCATCCTCATCGGCCACTCGCGCGGCGGCGTCACCTGCCTCCTCGCCGCGGGACGCGCAAGCTCCACCCTCCGCCCCCGCGCCGTCATCACCCTCGCCGCGCCCGACACCTGCTGCTCGATGTCAGACGCCGACCAGGCCGAGCACCTGCGCCGCGGCTACACCGTCACGAAATCCGCCCGCACCGGGCAGGACCTGAAGATCGGTCGCGCGTGGCTGCAGGAGCAACGCGACGACCCCGACGACCACGATGTGCTCGCCTGCTGCGCGCGGATCAAATGCCCCGTCCTCGCCATCCACGGCGCCAGCGACCCGACGGTCGACCCCACCGCCGCCGGCGCCATCGCCGACGCCGCCCCCCTCGGCGAGCCGCTCGTCATCTACGACGGCGACCATGTCTTCAACACGCCCAACCCGGCGGACCCGAAGCAGAAGATGAGCGCACCGCTCGCCACTGCAACCGACGCAATCGATCGGTTCATCACCGCAGCACTCGAATGACCGCTCCCTCTCCCGCGCCGCGGGAGAAGGCGTATTCAGCTGCGAGCGCAGCGAGCCGCCACCCTCACACCTCCACCGCCGGCTCCGCTTCCTCGCGCATCGCCGCCAGCTTCCCACGCAGCTTCCCGTTCGACTTCGCCGGCGCCGAGGCGTCCACCTCGCCCGAGATCGTGCCGTCGCTCGACACCTGGTCGACGCGCACGCTCACGCGCTTCGACACGCCGCGCTCCTGCATCGTCACGCCGTAGAGCCGGTCCGCGGCCTGCATCGTGCGCTTGTTGTGCGTGATCACGATGAAGTGGCTGCGGTCGAGGAACTCGCGCACCACATGGCAGAAGCGGTCGACATTCGCGTCGTCGAGCGCCGCGTCCACCTCGTCCAGCACGCAGAAGGGGGAGGGCTTGCTGTGGAAGATGCTCATCAGCATCGCCACCGCCGTCATCGTCTTCTCGCCGCCCGACAGCTGGCTGATCGCCCGCGGCTGCTTGCCCGGGGGCTTCGCGATCACCTCGATGCCGCTCTCCAGCCAGTCGATCTCGCCCGTCTCTTCGTTCGGGATCATCCGCACCTCGGCCCGTCCGCCGCCGAAGAGCTTGCGGAACATGCCGTTGTCGCCGCCGAAGTGGGCGCTGATCGTCTCGAAGACATCCTTGAACCGCGTCCGCGTCGCGTCGCTCAGGCGCGTGATGAGGTCCTCGAGGCTCGCCCGCGCCTCGTCGATGTCGGCGACCTGCCGGACAAGGTCCTCGTTGCGCTCCTCGAGTGTCTCCTCCTCCTCGATCGCCTGCATGTTCACCGCGCCGAGACGCTTGATCTCCTGGCGCAGCTCCGCGATCTCACGCTCCGCCTCGTCGCGATCGACCGGCTCGACACCCTCGGCCAGCAGCGCGCGGTACTCCGCGAGCTCGAAGACCACATCGACGCCCAGGTCCTCCGACGCCTGCTGCTCGAGCGCTTCGCGCTTCACCTCGACCTCGCGCCGCGAGATCTCGAGGCTGTTCCAGTCGCGCTCGACGATCCGCGCCTGCTCACGGGCCCCGCCGAGGCGCTCGCCCAGACGCTCGCTGATCGCCTGCGCCTCGCTGCAGCGCTGCGTGATCTGGCTCAGCGCCTCCGCAGCTTCATCCGCCGCCGCCCGCGCCGCGTCGCGCTCCGTCGCCGCCTGCGCGATCTCACCCTGCCGCCCATCAAGCCGCTCGCGCTCGTGCGCCGCCTGATCCTCGAGGCGACTCCGCTCGCCCGTCCGATCCTCGCGATCGAGTTCGCGGCGGCGCAGCGCCCGGCGCACGCCCTGCAGCTGCTCGGCCCGCTGCCCCGCCTGCACCCGCGCCTCTGCCGCCGCTTCCGCCGCCTCGTCGTAGACGCGCTGCAGCGATTCGAGGCGTACTTCCGCCTCCGTCGCCTCGCGCGTCAGCTCGTCGTGCAGCGCATCCAGTCGCGACACCCGCTCCGTCAGGGCCGCGAGATCCGTCTGCGCCTGCTCGATCGCGCCGGCGACCTCATCACGTTCGCCGAGCACGCCGCCGTGCTCGCGCCCGAGGCGCTCGGCCTCGCGTGCCAGCCGGTCGTGCTCGCCCTCGAGCGACACCAGCGCCCGCTCGGCGCGCGTCGCGGCGTCCTGCGTCTCGCTCCGCAGCGCATCCGCCGCCGCCGCCCGCTCGTTCAGCGTGCCGAGTCGCTCCCGCAGCGACGCCACCGCGCCATCGACCTCACGCAGGCGCGCCTCCAGCGTCGCCAGTTCGCTCTTGCGCTGCAGCACGCCGGGCGTCGCGCTCTCCGAGCCCTCCGCGCGACCCGCGACCACCCGACCGTCGGCCTCCAGCACACAGCCGTCCCGCGTCACGAACCGCGCCCCGGTCCCCGAGAGCGGCCCGCTCGCCAGCAGCAGCGCCGTGTCGAGCGACTCAACCACCAGCGTCCGCTCCAGCACCGTCGCGATCGCCCCGCGCGCCCGCTCGTCGCAGCGCACCAGGTCGAGCGCCGGACGCGCCGCGTGGAAGGGCAGCAGCCCGAGCGCCGTGCGGAACCGCTCGCGCCCGGCCGAGTCCTGCGCCGCGCCGCCGCGCGCCGGCAGCAGCGTCACGCGCCCCGGCAGCGCATCGAGCAGCGACCGATCGCTCGCAGCCGCGATACTCTCGACCAGCAGCGCACGGATGTTGTCGCCCAACGCCGCCTCGACGATCGAAGCGCTCGCTTCGTCCGTCTCGATGAAGTCCGTCGCCGCGCCGAGCACCGCGCGCAGCGGACCGTCGGGCGACTCTGCCCGCGCCGCGAGCGTCCGGCGCACCGCCTCGCCGAGCCCCTCGTGCGAATCCACCAGCTCCCGCAGCGCATGCTCGCGGCTCGCCAGCGCCGCACGCTCCCGCTCCAGCCCGCCCAGCGACTCCGCGTGCTTCCGCTGATCATCGACGACCTCGCGGAAGGCCGAGTCAGCCGCCTGCGCCGCCGCGCGAGTCCGCTCGATCTCAGCGCGTCCAGCCTCCGCATTCGACGCCGCCTCGCGCTCGCGCTCCACGACGCCGCGGCGCTCGGCCTCGAGCGCCGCGCCCCGCTGCGTCAGCGACTCCAGACGCTCGTCCAGCGACTCGGCCCGCTTGCGCCCGGCCTCGGCCTGGGCGTGCAGCCCGGCGCGCTGGCGCTCGACATCCGACGCCGCCGAACGCTTCTGCGACACCTCGCCCCGCGCCCCCGCGATCGCCTCCTGCGCCTCGGCGCGTCGGCGCGACGCCTCCTGCGCCGTGCGCTCCGCCTGCGCAACGCCCGCTTCGAGCGTTCCGACCTGCTCACGCAGCGAACCGATCTCCTCGCCCGCCTCCTCGATCCGCGCCTCGAGGTCCGCGATCCGGCCCTGAATCTCCGCGTGGCGCTTCGCGTGCTCCTCGGCCGCGCGCTCGGCGAACACCCGTCGCTGCTCGGCCTGCTCCGCCTTGTGCTGCGCGCCGGCGAGGGCCGACTCCGTCTCCCGCTGCGCGCTCGCCAGGTCGTGCCGGCGCAGCTCCGCCTCCTGACGCTCCTCCTCGAGGCTCGCCAGTCGCGCGTTCGCCTCCGTCCGGCGCTGCTCGAGGTCCGAGAGCCGGCTCGTCAGCCCGTCAAGGCGCTGGCGCAGCTCCTCGTACTGATCGAACATCAGCGCCATCCGCACGCCGCGCAGGGCAGTGTCAAACGCCCGGAACCGCCGGGCCTTCACCGCCTGCCCCTTCACGATGCGGAGGCGACGCTCCGTCGAGGCCAGTTGCTCGCGCACGCGCACGAGATTCACCTCAACGCGTTCGAGCTTCCGCTGGGCTTCGATGCGCCGGGCCTTGAACTTGGCGACGCCCGCCGCCTCCTCGAAAAAGGTCCTCCGCTCGACGGCGGACGCCAGCAGCATCGCGTCCACCTTGCCCTGCTCGATGATCGAGTAGGCGTGGGCGCCGACGCCCGTGTCCATGAACAGCTCGCGGATATCGCGCAGGCGCGCCTTCCGGCCGTTGATCAGGTATTGACTCGTCCCGTCGCGGTACAGACGGCGCTCGACATCCACCACTTCGGTGTCGATCGGCAGCGGCCGCCGCCGACCCTGCGACCGGTCGATCATGGAAGGCTCGATGCCGTCCCCCTCGTCCGGCGCATCCGTCTCCTCGTCGGAGGGACCAGTGACCCGGGACCAGGCATCGGAATCCGGGTCCCCGACCCCCGGTCCCTGGTCCCCAACCTCCGGATTCTCAAAGGTCAGCGTGACGCTGGCCATGCCCGTCGGCTTCCGCCCGGCGCTGCCGGCGAAAAGCACATCGAGCATCTCCTTCGAACGCAGGCTCTTCGCGGAACGCTCGCCGAGCACCCAGCGGATCGCATCGACGACATTCGACTTCCCGCACCCGTTCGGTCCGACGACGCCGATCACCGGCTCGTCGAAGGTGAACTCGGTGCGGTCGGCGAATGACTTGAAGCCACAAAGAGTCAGTTTGGCAAGACGCAGCACTCGGAGGACCTCCATGTCCGTGCGTGGTCGCGAGAACGCCGGCGACCGCCGCGCCATGGCGGCTCCTCCGGGTCCGGTGGCACTCCGTGCCGCCCTGCCAATCGGATGATCCGGCCCGATCTCTTGATTCGTGACGCCCGCAGCCGTCATCGGCCCCCGCCGCTCGGGGGCCTCGGCGGAATCGGCACCACCCGAGGCTTCTCGCGAGGCCGCTCCTCCGCCGGACGCACAGGCGCCGCCGCCGGATCAAGCGGCGTCTCCGCCACCTCGCTCTCCTCGAGAACGCTCTCGAACTCCGGACGCTCCTGCACCTCCAGCGGCGTCAGCGAACGGATCAGGTCCGCCGCGAGCTTGTCCTGCTCCGCGATGAACGCCCCCGCGATCGCCCCGTCCTTCCAGATCTCGTGCAGCGCGCCCACCACCTCCGAGTAGGTCAGCCCCAGCCCCGGCGCCGGGTCCTCCGGCGTCGGCTCGTGGGCCATGTACTCGATCAGCTTCGTCAGGCGCGTGTCCACCGTGCCCGTCACCGACCGCCCGCTCGCGTAGTCCTGGTAGTAGATCCGCATCGGATCGTCGGCGCCCTCGGCGCTGAGCATCAGCCGGTCCGCCCACCCCGTCACGAACGCCGGTCGCTGGAGCCGCGGCTCCTCGCCGAAGACCACGATCCGCGGGGCGCCTTGCTGGCTGATGTAAATCATCGGCTCCGGCGCCCGCACCATGTCGAGGCGGAACTTGTCCTCGATGACCTTCGTCTCGAGCGCCGGCTCGAAGCGGCGCGACAGCGCCTCGTACGCCGCCACGCGCACATCCTGCTCCGGCGCCGCGAGCAGCTCGCGCAACGCCGCGTTCACCGCCGGATCGGGCCCCATGTCGCCGAGCAGCGAGATCGCATCCGTCCGGATCGCCGGCGATCCGCCGAGCGCAATCTCCTTCAGCCGGTTCGTCACCAGCGCATCGCCCAGCCGCGCCCCCGCGCGCAGCGCAGCCAGACGCGGCGCCGACTCCGGAAAGTCATACAGATCCCGCAGCGCCGGAACCGCCTCCGGCCCCAGCGCCTGCAGACACCACGACAGCTCCTCGGCGAGCGCCGGCTCGTTCTGCATCGCGCGCGCGTACCGCACCGCCCAGTCCTGGGCGAACAACTGATCGACGCGCGTCGCCAGCAGCAGGCTCGTGAACTCTTCCGTGTCCGACCGATACGCGCGAGGCACGGTGATCTCGATCACCTCTTCGTTCGCCCCACGCGCCGTCCGCTCCCGGTCCTGCGTCCCCTGCGGAAACTTCGTGTTCAGCGCGTTCACGATCGTTCGTGCGCGCGCGTGCGACGGGCTGTCGAGCAGCAGCGTCAGCGGGCGCGACTCCGTCGCCACGCCACCATTCAGGATCCGGCCGCTCGTCCGCACGATCGCGTCTTCACCCTGGCGCGCCGGATCGGCGAACGGGTTGATGAAGATCTCGCCCTTCGCGTCCGCGATCGACGCGACCACCGGCCCGCCGGGCAGCTGCATGCCAGGGCGCAGCTCCGTCGTCCACAGGCGCCCGCCCTCGAGGCTCGTCGTCGACGTGCCCGGCAACGCCTCCACAAGCACATCGAAACGCGTTCCCGGCGTCGCGCCCGGAGGCACACTCGCCTGCACGAAGACCACCGCCGTGTTCCGGTCGTTGATCAGCTCCGTCGGCGTCACCGAGCCGAGCCCGCGCGTCTCCTGGCCGACGCCGCGAAGACGCATCTCGCGCTCGAGCTCCGCGCGAATTGCCACCGGCACATCGCCCGAGC